>CAMLCX010000028.1 GCA_946478635.1 uncultured Pseudomonadota bacterium | reverse complement strand
CATTTTGCCGCGACCGCTGAGCTCCCGAACCGACGCTAATATCTTGGCCGTCTTCGGAGCGAGGTCGACCGACTTGAGGTGTTCCTTCAGCTCAGCCAGGTTGATTTCGCCGCGAGTTTCGAGATCGAGCCGGCCGGGCGCCGCGCCGGCAAAGTCATAGCTCCCGTCAACATCGCTAAAGCGTGAGTCGCCGTACGAACCCCTGAAGTTCTCCAGTCGCACAATGCCGTTGGCGACACTCACCTTGCCGAAAACACCACGCAGCGGCAACGCCCCTTCCACATCCGGCCTGCCGGCGAACTCGCGCAACTCCGCATCGAGCCAAAATTGCTTGGCGTTGCCGTCCAGCAAGCGGCGCATTTGACTCAGCGTCGCGTCGACGCCCGCCTTTTTGATCTCTAACTGGCCCGCTTGAATCGCGCCGAGCGCCTGCTCGAGTCGCGTGGATGCGAGCAGCTTGAGCGGCACGTATTTAAGCACGGTCGCCGCCGGCGCGGGCAGCACCGCGAGATTCAGGCGTAGGTGGGGGTCCTTGCTGTCGAGCGCGGTAATCACGCCTTGAAGCGAAAAACTGAGGTCGTTGGCGCGGAAGTCGGCTCGCGTGATCTCCACCCGCTCCCGGCTCCGGTCAATTTCAAAAGTCGCGCGACCGTCGACGCCGCTGAGCGGCGCTAAAAAAATTTCGGGGGCATCGATGGCCAACTTCCTAAACTCCACGGCGCCTTTCACGCGTAATGACGTCTCGGGATTGCCTTCGATGTGAACACGCTGCGCGAGGTAACCCGACATGGACTTGATCGGCAGCCAGGAGCCGAGATGGTCCCGGATCAACCCGGCGGGAAAATTCACCAGATCGACATCGCCATCCCAGTGCGCCCGATGGAACTCCAGAGTCTTTTGCGGAAACGCCAGCCGGCCCTCAGCCTTGAGCTTGATTTGCGCCGCCCCACGAAGCACTTCGCCTTTGAGGTGATACGCAAGCGCCGCTGCGTCAGGCTCGGCGCGTTGACGTTTCAACAAAGAATCCAGGTAAGCGCTCAACCGTTGGCCGCGCAGCCGTTCGATGTCCAAATCGACATTCACGACGCGCCATTTTCCAAGCCCCTCTTCACGCCGCTGGTCCAATAGCGTGATATCCCCGCCCTCGACTTTGACGGTACGGAGATCGAGGCTGAACTCGGAGTCGTCATCCTTAAAGAATTGCAGGTTGAGGAGCTTGTCGAGCAGCGGAAACTGCCCGTCCTTTTCCCGGACCAATTGCGCCGTCGGGCGCTGGACTCGAATTTCGTAAAAGATCAGCTGCCTGCGCAGCAGCGGCAGCAGAGCCACCCGCGCGGTAACTTGCTGCGCGGTTATGGCGGGTTCAGCCGCACCGGATTCAGAAAGCGCGAGATCGCGGAAAACGATGCCGGTTATCCAACCGATTTCTATATCCGCCTCGCCTAATTGGGTGCGCAGCTCGGTTCGCTTTTCGATCTCGGCACTGAGAAAACGATGAACATCACCGACCCGAACCAGATGGTAAAAGGCCAAAACCGCAACGACGGCGAAAAGGATGGAAATAACGGCGAGGAAACCGACAAATTTGACAACTCTTCTCATGCACGGACTAGCGCCAGTGGACTGGAGTGCCGCCGATCGATGAATCGGGAGCCTGCCGCTGGTTTATTGATCATTGGGTCATGCTAGAGTAAGTGCATTGTCGGCGCAAGGTTTGAACAATTTTGTCCGAAGTGGGGAACCTGTTCAGCCAAGAAATCGGCGCATTCACAATTCTTGCGATTACTGCTATGAAAGAACCACCACCAGTGATTACCAAGAGCCTGGCATCGATTAAAGACCTACTCCTCGGTAAACCGAAAGATCCTCTCGATCCCAAAGTTTTTCACCAGATTTCTCTGGTCGCTTTCTTGGCGTGGGTCGGCTTGGGCGCGGACGGCCTGAGCTCATCCGCCTACGGCCCGGAGGAAGCCTACCTCGCGCTTGGACAGCACTATTACCTTGCATTACCGCTGGCTTTATTGATGGCCGTCACGGTCTTCGTGATTTCGGCGAGCTACTCACAGATTATTGAGCTCTTTCCTACAGGGGGCGGCGGCTACCTCGTCGCAACAAAATTGTTAGGGCCGAAAGCCGGTCTTGTTTCAGGATCCGCGCTGGTCGTTGACTATATGCTGACGATCACGATATCGGTAGCCAGCAGCGCCGATGCGTTATTCAGCTTCCTGCCGGTCGGGTTCCAGCCTTTCAAGATCTACGCCGACGTCTTTCTTATCTTCGCGCTGATCTTCTTAAATCTGCGGGGAGTGAAGGAATCGGTCATGATCCTGCTGCCGATCTTTTTATTATTCATCGCCATGCACTTCGTCGCCATTCTCCTTGGCGTGGTGTTCCAATTGGACAATCTCCCCGTAGTGGCAACGAATTCATATAAGGAAATCGTCGCCGACACCGAAAGCCTTGGGCTGTTCGCGACCCTGGCCATCCTGCTTCACGCTTACAGCCTGGGCGGCGGCACCTACACCGGCATCGAAGCCGTCAGCAATGGCCTACAGATTTTGCGCGAGCCACGCGTAAAAACAGGGAAGACGACCATGCTCTACATGGCCACCTCGCTGGCCTTTACGGCGAGCGGGATCTTGCTCTGTTACCTTTTGAATCAAGTGAACCACGAGCCCGGCAGGACTTTGAACGCGAGTCTTTTTTCCGGCATTTTTGGCGGCCTTTTTGGAGCGGACTCGCCGATCACCGCGTCGCTGGTGATCAGCATTCTGCTCACCGAAGCCGCGCTCTTGATCGTCGCCGCTCAAGCCGGCTTTCTCGACGGACCGCGGGTGCTCTCGAACATGTCGCTGGACTCGTGGACGCCGCACCGGCTCTCCCATCTGAGCGATCAGCTCGTCACCCGTAATGGCGTCTGGTTCATGGGTATGTCGTCTTTGGCGTTTCTCATTTATACCCACGGCGACGTCAGGTTGCTCGTGGTCATGTACAGCATCAACGTGTTTCTGACCTTTACGCTGTCGCAGCTCGGTATGTGCCGGCATTGGTGGGAAGTGCGGAATTCCGAAGCGACGTGGCTGCGCAAACTTGGAGTGAACGGCTTTGGCCTGCTCCTGACCAGCCTCATATTGGTCGTCACGGTCACGACTAAATTTTCCGAAGGCGGTTGGGTGACTTTGGTGGTTACGCTTGGCTTCGTCCTGCTTTGCCAGGTGGTGCGCACGCATTATGATCGTGTCCAGGCTGCCCTCAAGAACCTTGACGACACGCTGCTCAGCATCCCGTTTCAACCGAACCTGAGCGAACCCGTGCCGGCAAAAAGCATCGCCGCACCGACCGCGGCCATCATCGTGCGCGACTTCGAAGGCATCGCCATTCATACGCTGTTGAATGTCCAGCGATTGTTCCCCAATCATTTCAAAAATATCGTGTTTCTTTCGGTAGGGGTTATCGACACCGGACAATTTAAAGGGCAGCAGGAAATCGAGAGCTTGAGACGCAAAACCGAAGAAAATCTCAAAAGCTTTGTCGAATATGCGAATTGCCTCGGCTGGTACGCGGAATCGCGCTATGCATTGGGCGTCGATTTGATTCAAGAGCTCATGGACCTATGTCAAGCGGTTACTAAAGAGTTTCCGCGCGCGGTGTTCTTTACCGGCAAGCTGGTTTTCCAAGAAGAAAATTTTTTCGCGCGCCTGTTGCACAATCACACGCCCTTCACCCTGCAGCAGCGCTTACAGTTTGCCGGGCGAGATATGATGATTCTGCCGATCCGGGTGTTCACCAATGGCGAAAACGATCGATAGTTTCTGTCACCGCAAGCAAACCTCCTCTTGCCTTGACCGGAATGGCCAAAACGCGAGAGGAGCGAATCCAATGGGGTCCGTTATCCTCGAACTTCGCCAGCAGAGCATCTCTTCACATCTGTCGCCTTGACAGGCCAAAGTGACTTTGTTAGATAAAACAGACTTTTTATCCGAAAAACATCTGGAAATTGCTCGGGGGAAATTCTATGTTGGAGAAGGAAGAGGAGTTGCTCAACAGCAAACAAGTGGCCGTCATCCTGGATATGAGCCCGGACACGGTAAACGAGTTTGCCCGCAAGAACATCCTGCCCGCTTTCAAAAAAGGAAAGCAGTGGCGCTTTCGGAAGCGAGATATCTCCATTTTCTATAGAAAGCAGCCGAAAGACATTCGCGACGCCTAAACACGCTTAGTTCATCCCCTAGGTTGAAAAATGGCAGAGATCGAGGCACACGAAAGCAAGCTTTACGCAGAACTTGCCCCCCTTTACGATAAAGTATTCGGAAAAATATTTTATAATCGTTTAGAGTACGTCATTGAAAATCTCGGCATTCCGCCGAGCGCAAAAGTCCTAGAGGTCGGCGCCGGCACCGGCACCTCCTTCCCCGCATATCCGTCCCATTGCGAAATCATCGGCGTCGATCTGGCCCCCGATATGCTTGCGCGCGCGCGCCAGAAAATCCAAGAAAACGGTTGGACTCATATCAAGGTCGTGGAGATGGACGCTCTTGAGCTCAACTTCCCTGACAATACTTTTGATTATGTCATGGCGTTTCACGTGGTCACCGTAGTGCCGGATCCCGTGCGCATGATTGCCGAAGCAAAACGGGTGTGTAAGCCCGGCGGGCGAATCGTCATCGTCAATCACTTCACCAGCGAAGTTCCTCTTTTGGGTTCCCTCACTCAGGCTCTCGATCCAATTACCCGGTGGCTCGGCTGGCGCACCGACTTGCGCCTAAAGCCATTTATCGAAAAGACCGGCCTAAGAGTCGAGAAGAGTTACAAGCTGAGCAAAACGTCTCTCTATGATGTGCTTCTGTGCCGCAAAGACACCCGCCCACTCAGTCACACGCGCGAGCTTTAGTTTCTCGTCACAATTGGGGATTTTAACAATGCGCGCAAGCAGACAGCCTGTTGGGAGCGGGATATATTCTGGAATTTAACCTGGGGGTTAAGAGTAGACTAGATCACCACGGCCTGGCTAAAAAATGTTGCCGGCTTGCTAACGGGGCAAGTCCTTTGGCGATTCCTTCTTCGTGTCCTTATCGGAATCTTCGTCCTCGCCGCCAGTCACACCCTTTTTAAAGTCGCGGATCGCCTTTCCGAGTCCGCTACCGATTTGCGGCAGCTTGCTGGGTCCGAAGACGACCAACGCAATCACTAAAATAACCATGAGTTCCGGCACGCCGAGTCCGAACATAGAACCTCCTAACCTTTCCGTTTCACCGCGAAGAATACCGCGTTATCGCCGCGCTGCACAAGCAGCAGGATGCGATCGCCGCGGCGACCCTGGCGCATGACGCGCTCGAAGTCCTTGACATTGGTTACCGGCCGTTGGTTGATTTCCCGAATCACGTCCGCCGGTTCGATTCCGACTTGATCCGCAGGGCTTCCCGGTTGCACTTCCATAACCAGCACACCCTTGGGTGAGCTGAGGCCCAGCCGGCGCGCGGCTTCGGGCGTAATTCTCTGGACTCTGAGGCCGAGTTCCGGATCTCTCGCCTCCAACTGTTGATTGGCATCACTATCGTCCGCAAGCTCACCAATCTTGACGCCGATCACCTGCTCTTTTTTGTCCCGTAAAATCTTAAACGTAACTTTCTGACCCGGCGCTGTTTCGGCAATGACGGTTGGAAAATCATGCCTCTTGGGCACCGGCTTACCGTTGAACTCGACGATGATATCGCCGGTCTTTATTCCAGCTTCGGCTGCCGGGCTGGCCTCGGTGACTTCCGTGACGACGGCCATATCGCCTGGATTTCGT
This sequence comes from uncultured Pseudomonadota bacterium, assembly GCA_946478635.1. The sequence continues at coordinate 13,170 of CAMLCX010000028.1, read as the reverse complement.
GTGAGCCCAAGCGACGCAACAGTAGCCGCAGGCACGTCCTGGGCGCGCACGCCGAGCCAGCCGCGCACAACCCTGCCGTTTTTGCGGAGCTGGTCCACTACCCTGCGCGCCAGATCTATGGGTATCGCGAAACCGATGCCGACATTGCCACCGGACTGGCTAAAAATCGCGCTATTCACACCGACAACCTCTCCAGAAGCATTGATCAAGGGCCCGCCGCTATTGCCGGGATTGATCGAGGCATCAGTCTGAATGAAGTTATCGTAAGGGCCGGCGCCGATGACGCGGCCCTTGGCGCTGACGATCCCCGCTGTTACGGTGTGCTCCAAACCGAACGGATTTCCGATCGCCATCACCCAATCGCCAACGTCCAAATGGCTCGACGTGCCGAGCTTCGCAAACGGCAAATTAACGGTCATCTTACGAATCTTGATCAGAGCGAGATCGGTGCGACCGTCCTTGCCAATCAACCGCGCCTCGTGCTCCGATTGGTCGGCAAGTTTTACCTTGATAATATCGGCATTCCGCACCACGTGATAGTTCGTCAAAATTTCGCCGTCCTTGCTGATCACGATGCCGGAGCCGAGACTGCGTTGATTATTTTCCCGTGGAGAGGCTTCACCAAAAAACCGGTTAAAAAATTCTTCGATCGGATCACTTGAGCCCGAGCGCGGCGCACGCTGCGAGGTCGTCGAGATATTGACCACCACCGGCATGGTCTTCTTGGCAATGGCCGCAAACGATGGCGGGCGCCCGGCGTCTACGGGGACCAGACTTGCCGCGCGAGCGGCCATAGTCATGACGGCGCTGATAAGCCCCAGGAAGGCTACAGTTCCGAGGGTGGTTCGTCGAAAGTCAATTTTCTTCATAGGACGCCGTGGTCCTGACGCTTTCCGGGTCAGTTCCAACAGTAGCAAATTTTCTCGACCTATTTAAACGTGCGCCCCAAGTGGCCCAGATATGCAAATGAACCGGTCTGTAGTATGGAGGTAGACATATTTCTGCGGGATTTTTCTATGAAACCGGCACCCATCGATTACGACACCGTCCGTGAGATGCTGCGTACGGCGACGCCGGACCGGATCCTGCGCTTCATCGGCAAGAGCCATCCCGCCGACATCGCGCTCTTGTTCAAAGGGCTCGAGAGCGGCGAAGTGCGCCAGCTTTTCGACGTCCTGTTCATGGCGCGCCGGGCCGACAAGACTCTCAAAGAACTTCCCCCTGAGCTTCTGCCCGATATTCTCGCGCTCATCGACGACGAAAAAGTCGGACGTTTGATCGTCCGGTCAGATCCGGACGATGCCGTCACTTTTATCGACGGCTTGCCCGAAGAGCGCCGTGAAAGAGTCCTCGCCCTGCTGGACCCCGAGCGTCAAGCGGCGGTGCGCGAGATCATCAACTATCCCGAGGGCACCGTCGGCAGAATCATGACGACAGATTTCATGGCGGTCTCCCCGGATACAACGGCGCAGGGCGCGATTGACAAAATCCGCGAGCGCGGCGAGCTGGAAACTTTTTTCTATCTCTACGTCGTTGATGATCAAGGCAAGCTCGTGGGCGTCGTGCCGATCCGTAATCTCGTGATCGCGCCGCGCGACCGGACATTGAGTGAACTGATGATCGCCGACCCGGTCAAAGCCAACGTGTTTACCGACCAGGAAGAAGCCGCCCGTTTGGTGTCCCGCTACGAGCTGCTGGCCCTTCCAATCGTCGATGAAGCGGGCCGGCTGGAGGGAATCATCACCGTCGACGACGTCATCGACATCATCAACCAGGAAAGCACCGAGGATATGTACAAGATGGTCGGCTTGGCCGAGGAAGACCGCGTGTTTACTCCAGTCTATCGCTCGGTCAAGATGCGCCTGCCCTGGACGTTTTTAAATCTCCTGACAGCCACTCTGGCTGCCTCGGTGGTCGGGTTATTCGAGGGCACCCTGCACGAAATTGTCGCTCTGGTGACGTTCATGCCGGTGGTGGCCGGCGTCGGCGGCAACGGCGCTACTCAAACGGCCACGGTGATCATTCGCGCGATCGCGCTCGGCGAACTGGAGTTTGCTTCGGCTTGGAAAGCGATTATCAAACAAGTATCGGTGAATATTTTTATCGCGCTCGCCGCCGGCACGCTGATCGGGATCGCCGCTATTTTATGGAGGGGCAACCCCTATCTCGGGCTGGTATTGGCCATCGCGCTTATCCTCAACCTCGGCTTGATGGCCGGCATTGCCGGCGCGGTGATTCCCTTGCTTTTGAAGGCGCTCAAATTCGATCCGGCGCTCGGCTCCGGCATTATCGTCACCGGCTTGACGGATGCTTTCGGCTTCCTATCGTTTCTCGGGCTCTCGACAATCTTTCGCCAATATCTGATCTAGCCTGCCTTTTGCACCGCCTTTGGCCGGGGCATTTGCTGGAAAAGGAAGATCAGCCCGCCGAGCAGGCTATCGAGGGCCACGATCAAGAACAACAGGATACCAAAAGCGATCGCCTGCTCCGTGCCGATGCCGACCACCGCCAGGAGAAAAATATAGCCCCCTTCGCGCAAGCCGAGGCCGTTGAGGCTAATCGGGATCGCCGAGAACGTTCCAACCAGCGGATAAACAATCAGGCAGAAAGAAAACGGCAATTCCAACCCGAGCGCACTTGCCATCACCGTATGCATCCACGCTTGAATCAAATGGACTATTAACGAAAGCATGCCCGCCGCCAGCAAGGCGTGCCAATGCAGCCGATAACTGCGCAGGGCGAGGCGTAACTTGACGGCGAGCTGATGACCGTCCTCGGGCAGAAAACGTCTGAGCGCAGGCGCGAGCAATACGCCCGCGAGCAGCCCGAGGGCCAGCCAGAATGTAACCATACGAATCGTATGAGGGACGGCATAATAGGGAAACAGCAAAAGCGCCAGGGCGCCGATCCAAACCAGCACGACCATGCCGATGGCGCGGTCCATTAGAACCGACATCGCGGCATGAACCGTGGTCACCGGGCGTCCTTTGGCGTGGGCCTCTTCGTCTTTCACCAGATAATAAATCCGCGTCACATCGCCGCCGACCGTGCTCGGCGCGAATAAATTGAAGAACATCCCGATTAGATAATATTGCACTAAATCTTTGAACGGGGTTTTGATGCCGAGTGGCCGCGATAGCACCGTCCAACGCACCGCGCTGACGCATTGAGTAACCAGGTAGACGCCGAGCGCCAGAGCGATGTAAGAAAAATTTGCCGACCTGAAGGTCTGCAAGAACCGCTCGATGTGAATGCGCGAGAGAAAATACGCGATAAGCCCCGCGCTGACCAGAAGCTTGAGGAGAAAAATCAGGACGGGTTTGGTTTTTTTCATCCTTCGAAGGGGGGCTGGATGAGCGCCTGGTCGTCTTTGACGGCTCTATCCACCAACACCTTGCGTCCGACAACTCTTAGCCGGCCTTCAGCGAACAGCTGAATAGCGCGCGGATAGATACGGTGTTCCTGCTCGAGAATTCGCGCCGCGAGCGTCTCGCGGGTATCGTCGGCAAAGACCGGCACGACCGCTTGAATAATGATCGGGCCCTCGTCGCATTCCTCGTTGACGAAATGGACGGTGCACCCCGAAAAGCGCACGCCGTACTCCACGGCTTTTTGCTGCACGTTTAGGCCCGGGAAGGCCGGCAACAAAGCCGGGTGAATATTCATGATCCGATTGGAATAAGCCTTCACGAACACCGGCGAAAGCAAACGCATAAATCCGGCGAGCACGACCAGCTGCACGCCTCGTGCGCGCAGCAGAGCGACAACGGCCTCATCATAGGCTTCGCGGCTGGGAAACTTTTTATGGTTCAGGACCTCGGTCGCAATGCCATGTTTGCGGGCGCGCACCAAACCAAAAGCATCCACGTTGTTGCTCAGCACGAGCTCAATCCTGGCGTCGAGCTTGCCGGCCTCGATGGCATCGATGATCGCCTGTAAATTGGTGCCGCTGCCGGATAGGAGAACACCGATAGGAACTTGACTCGCCATGGGATTCCTCAAGAATGGATACGGGCGCCGCGCGCGCCTTTGCGGATCTCGCCAATGATAAACGATTCCTCGCCGATTCGCTTGAGCGTCTGTTGCACGCCATCGGCGTGTTTGCGGTCCAGAACCAAGATTAAACCCAAACCATTGTTAAACGTGCGGTCCATTTCGTCTCGGTGAATGCGCCCGATCTTCTGAATCAGATCGAACACCGGCGGCACCGGCCAGCTACCGCGTTCGAGCACTGCGCGACGGCCCTTGGGCAACACCCGGGGCAAATTCCCGGTGATGCCGCCGCCGGTAATATGGGCTGCGCCTTTGATGGGAAACCGGGCGAATAATCTCCGGGTGATTTTGGCATAGATACGTGTCGGTTCGAGAAGCTCGTCACCGAGCGTGCGCCCTAGCTCCGGGATTCTCTGCTGGACTTTCAGCCGCGCTTTGTCCAGCAATACCTTGCGCGCCAATGAGTAGCCGTTGCTATGCAGGCCGCTGGAAGGAATGCCGATCAATACATCGCCCGGCACCACCGCATCGCGATCGATGATCTTGGCTTTCTCCACAACACCGACCGCGAACCCGCCAAGATCATATTCCCCGGTACGGAAATCCCCCGGATGTTCGGCTGTCTCGCCGCCGATCAGGGCGCAGCCTGCTTGGCGGCATCCAGTCGCAATGCCGCGCACCACGGCTTCGGCGACCTTGACGCTGAGCTTGCCGCAGGCGAAATAGTCCAGGAAAAAAAGCGGCTCAGCACCCTGGGTCAGGATATCGTTGACGCTCATGGCGACGAGGTCGATGCCGACGGTATTGTGGACGCCGGTCAAGAAAGCGATCTTGAGCTTCGTGCCGACGCCGTCGGTGGACGAAACTAAAACGGGATGGCGATAGCGGCGGCTTTTCAAATCGAAGAGCGCGCTGAAGCCGCCAACGCCGGCGAGCACTCCGGGAACCCGCGTGCGTTTTGCGATCGGGCCGATGCGGCGTACCAATTCATTTCCAGCCACGATGCTGACGCCGGCCTGCGCATAGGTTAATCCTGAAGCCATTTGGAGTCGTTGAAAATTTTTTGGAGAGAAAGCTTGAATTGGCTCTATGATAGCTGATTGCGCGGAGAATTTCACATGGTCGAGCCGGCGCGCATAGTCGAGGCGCCGGCTCCGGCGAGCAAAGCGCGAATCCGCAAAGTATATTCGCCAAATTTCACCGCGCTCATCATTTCAATAGTGCGCGGGCGCGGCAGATTGATGGAAATCTTTTCCAGCAACCGCCCGGGTCTCGCCGACATCACGAAGACCCGATCGGACAAAAATACCGCTTCCTGAATGCTATGGGTCACGAACAGGACGGTTTTCTTGCGCTCCTCCCAGATGCGCAGAAGCTCCATGTCCAGTTCGTCGCGCGTCATCGCATCGAGCGCACCGAAGGGCTCGTCCATGAGCAACAGCTGCGGATCGGTGACCAGGGCGCGGCACAGCGAGGCGCGCTGTTGCATGCCACCGGAAAGCTCGTTGGGATACATCTCCTCGAAACCTTCCAAGCCGACGAGCTTGATCAGCGCCTGTGCTTTGTCCCTGTGACTGGGGATGTCCAACTTGGCGAACTCGACGGGCAGCAGGATGTTGCCGAGCACCGAACGCCATTTGAGCAGCACCGGCGCTTGAAACACCATGCCGACGTTTTCCAGCGGCTGATCGACCCGTTTGGCGTTGACTGAGATTTTTCCCGACGACGCCGGCAGCAGACCGGAGATGATTTTGAGCAAAGTGCTCTTGCCGCAACCGCTCGGCCCGACGATGGAAACGAAATTGCCGGTCTCGATGTCGAAGGAGACCCTATCCAGGGCCGTAACGGCCCTGGCGCCGCTGGTAAAAACTCGCGAGACTTCTTCGACAGAGATCAGCGGCGGCACTTGAAAACCTTGGCGAATGAATACCGTTTACCGCTTGATGAACTGATTGATAAAGGCTTCTTGTGCCGTCACCTTTCGTCCGATATCAAAAAACTCGTTAACGATCTTCACGGTTTTCTCCGTAATCTCCGGCCTCATGTAACCTATACCCGACTGAATCGATTCCGGCGGTAGAAAGACTTCGGTGAGAGCGTTCTTCAATTGCACGGTCGCCAGGTATTGGTCCAGCTCCGGCTTGTGTTTGAGCAGAATTTTGAGCGCCTCCTCTTGATGATCGCGCGCATAGCGCAATCCCTCCAAAGTCGCCTCGACGTAGGCGCGCACGAATTCCGGGCGCTTCTTAACGTCCTCCTCCTTCACGACAAGGCCGGTCCCGTAAATATCGAGGCCGGTGTCTTTCATGAAGATCCGATTGAGCTTGATTCCGACCTTACTTGCCGCCAATTCCGCGATCTCATCGTTCGAGGCTCGGTACATAACGATAAAGTCAGCCTTCTTGGTCGCGAGCGCCGCGGGTTGAAGCGGCGCCGCCGTCTCTTGAATACGAATGGCTTTATAGTCGATCTTATTGATCCGGCAATACGCAGGCATTAAGTACCATTGGGCCTGCCCGGGACTGATCGCATAAGTCTTTCCTTCCAGGTCCTTCAAGTTCTTTATTTTCGTATCTTCGCGCCACATGATGGTCGCCGGAACGTAGCCGAACTGTGCTACCGTCTGAATCGGTGTTCCGCGCGATCGTGCGACGATCGTGGTCGAAATATCGGCAAAGCCGAAGTCAGCGCCGCCGGAGCCGATCGTGCGCACCGTGTCCGCCGAGCCCGTGCTCGATTGAATCGTCACGTTTAAACCGCGCTGGGCATAGAAACCCTTATCCAACGCCACGAACCAGGGCGCGTGCTTGCCGCCGATGATAAAGTCCATGCGCACGTTCGCCGGCTTCAGCTCGGCGGCCTGCGCCCGCAGGCCGAGGCCAAGAATGGCAAACCAAAAAGTCACGGCGACCATTTTTTTTATCCATTGTTCAAACTGAGCCATGATGCCCTCCACTCACCAGAACTAGAATGAGCCCTCGACTTCCCGCACCGCGGCGCTCCAGGGCGCCAACTTTCTTTGAATAATCTCCGCCAGCCAGAACAGCCCCAGAGACAGCACCGCGAGAATCAAAAGAATCACCAGCGCAAACGCCGTGTCCAAACTGTAGTTGGCTTGTAGTACCAGATAACCGAGTCCCTCGTTGGCGGCGACGAACTCGGCGACAATGGCCCCGGTCACAGACAACACGATCGCGACTTTGATACCGGCGAACATGTAGGGCAACGAATTGGGCAACCGGATTTTTTTGAACACATCCAGCGCCGAGGCGCGGTTGACGCGCGCCAGGTCCAGCAACTCCGGCTCGACTTCCTTCAGGCCGACCACGGTGTTCACGACGATCGGAAAAAACGCGACCAAAAACGCAATGCCGATTTTCGAAAACAGACCGTAGCCCACCCAGATCACCATCAGCGGCGCGAAAGCGCTCTTGGGCATGGCGTAGAGAATGACGATCAGGGGATAGATCGTATTCTGCAAATGACGCGAGTAAACGACCGCGATCGCAAAGCCAACGCCCAGGACCAAGGACAAAACGAAACCGCCAAAAGCTTCAATAAAAGTGATCCACGCGTGTTTGCCGAGAATCGGCATCTTCCTGATAAACGCCGTCACAAGATCGCCCGGCGGCGGTAGTATAAAAGCCGGAACCTTGATCACTTTGACGAGGATTTCCCACAGCACCACGAGCACGATGAAAAATAAAATGGGCTCTGCGACGTTTTTCCAGGAAGATTTCACGGCCTGACTCCGCGCCGACGTTAATGGAAAGACCCGGTTGTGTCAAGAAAGTGAGCGATTACCCGTCCGTCAGACTCGAACACATTTCTTTTCTTTGGCCTGATCAAAAAGTCCGGATGCGAGGCGGACGGAGTTCGCGAGCGAAGGCGTGCTTTTTATAGTGGGTTTGAGCGAACGGACCAAGCGCAACGAAGCAGAGGTCCTTTTCATGAGGATCAAGGTTCCTGGTGCTCGGGTTTGATCTGGCTGTGATCGAGCAGCATCTCGCGCTTGCGCCGAATCATCTCTCGCTCTTGGTCCAAAAAGCGCTTCACCGCGCGGCGAAAATTGCCGTCGACGAAATAATGCGCGCTCGTCGTGTGCTGGGGATCGAGACCGCGAAGTTGCTTGAAACTGCCGCCCGCCCCCGCTTCGAAGCGCTCCAAGCCCTTGTTGATGGAATGTTCGATGGCCGAGTAGTAACAAACATTGAAGTGCAGGAACGGATGCTCCTCGAACGCGCCCCAGTAGCGGCCGTACATGGCCACATCATCGCGCACATTGAACGTGCCCGCGATAATCTTACCGTCGCGCTCGGCGAGCATGAGGCAGATATTGGACGCAAAACGGCGATGCAACTCGTCGAAGAACTGCTGGGTTAGGTATTGCCTCCCGTAATAGAGCCGATCGACGTGACCTTTGTAAAGTCGAAACATCGAATGCAGGTGTTTTTGCGTCAACTCCCCGCCTTCATAGGCCCGAATCGTGATGCCGCGCTGCTCCATCTCGCGCCGCTCGCGCTTGACCTTATTGCGCCGGTCGCTGCGAAAGCTGGCTAGATAGTCGTCGAAGGAATGAAAGTTCCGGTTCTGCCAATGGTACTGGATGCCCATGCGCGGAAAGAAACCCACTCCCTCCAGTGCCTCGCGCTCGTCGGGGAGGCAAAAATTCACGTGCACCGATGAGATCTTGTTATCCGCGGCGATTTTGGCCAGCGCCTGCCCGAGCAGACGGATGAGCGGAACACGCTCCGTCCCCGACGCGGTAAAAAAACGGTGGCCCGTCACGGGCGTGAAGGGAATACCGACCAGCATCTTGGGGTAGTACTGAATTCCCGCTCGATGCGCCGCCTCGGCCCATTCATAATCGAAGACGAATTCACCCATGCTGTGCAGTTTCAGGTACATGGGACAGGCGGCGACGAGCTTCCCCGATTGCTCGGCAACCACATGATGCGGCAGCCATCCCGACTCTTCGCTGACGCAGCCCGATTGTTCCAAACTGTCGAGCCAGTCCCATTTCGCGAACGGGGTGGTCCCGTTCGCCAGCGAATCCCACTGATCGCGCGCAAGGTCCGCCATTTTCCGGACAATCCTGATCGTCACTTCGTCCGCCATTGGGTTCGAAGCTTATCATGAGTCGCAGCCGTGATAAACTTTTACATTGTTGGCGGTAACCGCGCTGCCCTTGACAAGAGCGCACGGCAACCTTATTGATTATGCGCAGGTATACCTATGGTGGTCTACAACCTCCTCTGCAAAAAAAATCATAATTTCGAGGGTTGGTTCCCGAGCTTCGAGGACTTTCAAAGACAGGCGGAAAAGAAGCTCATTTCCTGCCCCACCTGCGGAACGACCAAGGTGGAAAAAGTGCCGCACGCCTGCGCCGTGCATGTGAAGAAAGAGCAACCGCCGGCGCCCGCAAAAAAACCGGCAAAGAATCCTCCGGCGCAGCCCTCGCCGGCTGAATTCAAGGAAATGCTGTTGCGAGTGCATCATTACGTGAAAGAGAACTTCGAGGACGTGGGTTCCAAATTTGCCGAAGAGGCCAAGCAGATTCATAAAGGCGCGGCGGAAGAGCGCCCGATTCATGGCACCGCTACTCCGCAAGAGACCAAAGAGCTGGCCGAAGAGGGCGTGCCCTTCATCGCGCTGCCGAAGCCAGAGCTCGACAGCTAGCGAGTATTTCTTTTCGATCGAATAGCAATCCGGATGATCGCCGCCCTCGGGCGGCATTTTCATTTTTGCTTCCCTAGTCGATCGTGCTAATTCGAACTATCCACGAACCATCTCGGGAGGCCGCATGCTGTTGATCAATAATCAAACCGTCGAAAAGATTCTCGACATCAAGGGCTGCATGGAAGCGCTGGAGGTGGGGTACCGCGACCTCATCAACGAGCGCGCCGTCTATCGCGGCCGCTACGATCTGTTCGTGCCCAACGATGATCCGAAGCTCATGTACCGCTGGGGCACCATGGAGGGCGCAAGCCGTTCTTTCGAAACTTTCGCGATCCGCATGAAGTCCGACATGCTCGAGTGGCCTGATGGCAAAACCGTGGAAAAATACTGCGTCGAACCCGGAACTTTTTGCGGCGTCGTCATGGTATTCTCCACGCGCAACGGCGAACCGCTCGCAATCATCAACGACGGCATTATCCAGCATATGCGGGTCGGCGGCTGCGCCGGACTCGGGGCGAAATATCTCTCCCGTGAAGATTCGGGCATTGTCGGAATCTTCGGCTCCGGCGGCATGGCGCGCACCTATCTACTTGCGTTCAACGAGGTCCGAAAGATCCGCGAAGTGCGGGTTTTCAGTCCGACCAAGGCAAATCGCGACGCCTACGCCGATGAGATGGGCCAGAAACTCGGCATTAAAATCGTTCCGGTCGGCCGCCCGGAAGATGTGACGCGCGGCTCGGATATTGTCGCTACCTGCACCGACTCGATCCAGGTCATCGTCAACGATCCGGCGCTGGTCGAGCCCGGCATGCATCTCACCTGCGTCAAGTCGAATGAGTGGAATCCCGAGATCGTCAAGAAAGCCGATCTGGTCATCAAGATGGGACGGCCGACATTGAACTTGGACGTGGGGCAATTGCGCATCGGCGGCGAGGCCGCGGTCGTCGCGGGCAACGCCCAGGAGATCAAGCGAATCGCGAATCCGAAAGTCGATATCTTCTCCCAGGATTTTCCCCTGCTCACCGATGTCATGTCGGGAAAGCTCCAGGGCCGAACCGACCGCAATCAAGTGACCTTCTTTGCGAACAGCGGCACGCAAGGATTACAATTCGCCTCCACCGCCGGCTACGTCGTGCGCGAAGCCAAACGCCGCGGTTTAGGGCAACCCATCCCCACCGACTGGTTTTTGCAGGATATTAGAGACTAGACAAATGGAGTGGCACGCTAGGTTCATCTAAACGGCAAATCGACTTTTTTTGAACCGAGGTTGAATCATGGCTAAGACCCCAGTCTTCACCTCAGACGAAGCGACCGCCAGTCTGCGGCGAGCAGTTCACCCGAAGGCAGCAAACTTCTACGCCATGTATTCGAGTGTCCTCGGCGGCATCGTCACCGACCCTGCGCTCATGGTGTTGCCGCTCGACGATCACATGGTGCACCGCGGCCACGCCGTCTTCGACACGGCGACGCTCACCCACGGCATGCTCTATCAACTCGACCCGCATTTGGATCGCTTGATCAAATCCGCTGACGGCGCGCGCATTCCATTGCCGTTTTCCCGACACCAATTGCGCGAGATCATTTTGGAAACCGCGGCGGCGAGCCGCCGGCACGACGGCTCCGTGCGCTACTGGCTTTCCGCCGGCCCCGGCGGCTATGGCCTCGGCCCGGCGGAATGTGTCGGCAGCAGTTTCTACGTGATCGTTTTCAAGCAGGAGGCCTATCCGCAAAGCTATTACAGCGATGGCATCAAGCTCATCACCAGCCGGGTACCGATCAAGCCGCCGCTCTTCGCCCGCATCAAGTCGACCAACTACTTACCCAATGTGCTGGTCGTCCTGGAAGCCAAAGACCGCGGCGCCGACAACGGCGTTTTTATCGACCAGCGCGGCATGATCGCCGAAAGCTCCAACATGAACGTGGCGTTTGTAACTAAAGATCGCGTTTTGCGCCACCCGTCTTTCGACGCGATTCTATCCGGGATCACGATCCAGAGAGTTCTCGATTTCGCCCAGCGGCTCGTGCAACAGGGCACGCTCTACGCCGTTCGACTCGCAGATATTCCCGTGCAGGAAGGCCGAGACGCGGCGGAAATGATGTTGATCGGCAGCTCGATCAAGGTCGCACCGGTGGTTGAATGGGACGGGCAGAAGATCGGCGACGGCAAACCCGGCCCGATCACCCAGAAGCTGCTGGGTATGTGGAACGAGGACACAGTATCGGCGACGGATCAGCTTGTCGCCGTGCCCTACGAGGCGTGACGGCAAAGAGTCACGCGGCAATTCAGACCAATGGTCGAAGCGATTATGGCTTCATGCCTGTGATCCGATAGATCCGCTTCGTTACCGCTTGAATCCTTGGTGAAATATTTACAAGACAACTATGCGTAAGCGGATCAACGTTGTCGTTGTGGCGGTTTTGGCCGGCGTTCTGGGGCTCACGCTGTTGAGCGTCAACTTCCTGGTTCGGCGCAACAAAGATTTTCTCATCGGCCGGGCGGAGCGGGCTCTGGGGCGAAAAATTTCCACGGACCAAATCGAGGTGACCTTTTGGCCCATCGGCGTTCGATTGGCAAATTTTACCCTGGCCGACGATCCAGCTTTTTCCACAGAGGATGTTCTAAGCGCCAAAGATCTTCGCGTAGAACTTCGGCTTCTGCCTTTGTTCATCGGCCAATTGCGTCCCGATAAAATGGACCTTGAGTCGCCGATCATCATGGTGGTTCGAGACGCGCAAGGTCGATACAACTTCGCGAGCCGCACCGACAATGAGAAAAACGGGCGCCCGAGCGCCGCGGGCAAAAAGTTGCGTGGCGAGCAACAGGACAGTCCGCTCTCGGTGCTTCCGGCGTTCAATATTGTCGACGGTACCCTGCGCTTTCGCGACTTGACCGACGGCAGCGAGATCACCGCAACGCAGATCAACTTGAAAATAAGCGCCGTGGAATCCGACGAACCTTTTGAGATTCAGTTTGAGGCCGCGATCATGGCCGCAAAACCCAATCTGCAGCTTAAGAGCTGGATCGGCTCGATCGCCGAGAATCGTGACTTTCGCGACGTGCCGCTCGTCGGCGAGTTAAACGCCACAGACCTCGATCTCGGCAAGGTCAATAAGGCCCTGCCGCAGTTCAGAAAAGCATTGCCGAGCGCGCTGCGCTTCGACGGCATCTACACGATCAAAGAACTCAAATTCAAAGGCACGTTGAACAACTTATCCCTCAAGGGCGCCGTCACTGGCACCGACGCCTCATTCCGCTTCGAATGAAGAGCGCGCTTCCAACCGCACAAGCGAATTGGACTTCCTGGCGAAATGACTTACGAGACAGATTCAGTCACAATTTGCGCGACTACTTGATGTCATGCTGAGTCCCTCGAAGGGCCTCAGGATAAGCTCCGCGACGCATGTCGCTCAGGGTGTGTCACGAAGACAGGATTCGATCATTCCTAGCCAATTGAGCAAAGCGTTTTTTCATCAGATCGATTTGAGTGAGATACCGCT
>CAMLCX010000027.1 GCA_946478635.1 uncultured Pseudomonadota bacterium | reverse complement strand
CCGGAAGATTATTTTACCAGCGGGCGAATATTTGTCGGCTGCGAAGGCAACGAAAAAGCATTGGCTTATGCCATCGAACGCGTCGGGCCGGCGCCGTTTATGTTCGCATCCGATTTTCCCCATGAGATCTCCCTCGGCAATTGCATGGAAGAGATCAACGAGATCATCGAACGCACAGATCTCAACCAGGAGCATAAAGCGGCGATCCTGGGCGACAACGCGCGGCAGTTTTATAGGATCTAAAGCCGATTTTGCGGAAAATCCGCAACGGAAAAAGAAATAGAGTCCTCACCGCGAAGGTCACGAAGAGCACGAAGTTCGGAGTTTTTATTGTTCGATCTCTCCGCTTCCTCGGCGCCTCCGCGGTGAATTCTCTGTCTGAACTGAGGTAGCTCAAGGAGAATGACGAATACGCACCGCCGAGGCACGAAGAACAGGAAGTCAGCAAGCTTAGAATATTTACGTCTGAAACCTTCGTGTTCTTCGTGGTGAGATATTATTTTCTTGTGCACACCGGAGGAGGAGTGCATGCCGAACAAATACGTCGATTGCGACGGCCACGTCATGGAAAAGGTCGACGAGATGATCAGCTACGTCGGCGAACCGTTCAAGACCACGGGCCATATGAATCCCCGGCGCATGCTGCCGAGCCTCGATCGCTTTCACACGCCGAGACTGGAGGAGCGCAAACCCGGCACATTCGATCCCAACGTCGGGCCGGAAAAATGGCTCGAGTTCCTCGATAAGACGGGACTTGAAGCGAGCGTGCTGTTTCCCACCGAAGGATTGGCCTATGGCCAGGTCGCATTTCCACCGTGGGCCATCGCCTACGCCAAAGCTTACAACGACTGGCTGCATGCCAAATATCTGGAATTCAGTCCGCGTTTGAAAGGTATGGCGCTGATCCCGCTGCAGGACGTTCCGGCAGCCGTCACAGAACTACGCCGCGCGGTCAAAGATTTAGAAATGGTCGGCGCCATGCTGCCGTCCAACGGCCTCAATCCACACTTGAGCGCCAAACATTTCTGGCCGGTCTATGAAGAAGCCGCCCGACTCGGCTGCGCCCTTGCCGTGCACGGCGGCTGCTACGGCGATCTCGGTTTCAACACATACACGGTATTCCCCGCCACCCGCGCCCTCGGCATGCCGGTTCCTCTCGCCATCGCCGCCACGGGCATGATCGTCGACGGCGTGCTCGACGCCTTTCCCAACCTGCGAGTCGGCTTTCTCGAAGGCGGCACGTCCTGGATTCCGATGGTCATCGACCGCCTGGAAAGAGAATTGGAATACGGCGGCCTGCGCATCGCGCGCAAGCCTGTGGATTATTTCAAGAGTGGCAAAATCTTCTGCAGCTGCGAGGGCAACGAGAAAGCTCTGGCCTACGCCATCGAGCGCGTTGGTCCCGAACCCTTCATGTTCGCCTCGGACTTCCCCCACGAGATCTCCCTCGACAACTGCATGGAGGAAATCAACGAAATCGTCGAACGACGCGACCTTCGCGATGAACACAAAGAGGTCATTTTGGGAGAAAACGCGCGGCGCTTTTACAAAATCTAATGGTTCTCTGCAAACCGCGGCTTCAGCGTGTGGCGCAGAGGGAGATGGTCGATGCAAGGACGCCGATTGTGCTCCAGCAAATTTCACAATTGTCTTTGGCAGTAAGTTCAAATTGGATTCGCGGCAATCGAAAGGAAGAACCGAATGGAACATTCACCCCACAGGGGACCCAATAAAGCCACACCTTCTATTCTCACGAAGTTCTTTGCGTTAGTTCCCTGTTTCACATGGATGGCCATGGCGGCAATGTCCTCGGTTTATGCCCAAAGTACTTCGCCTATTTTGGTTGCCTACGCGGGACAAAACGAAACGGTCGGTCCCATGTGGGTCGGCATCGAAAAAGGTACGTTCAGAAAATACGGCCTCGACGTGCGTCTCGTTCAAATGCGCAATGGCTCGCTCAGCATGGCGACCCTTTCGTCCGGTCAGGTCCAATACAATTACGGCTCCCCCGGCAACGCGCTTAGCGCGGCGGTGGGCGGGATGAATATTCAATGCGTCGCTTCGCCGGTGCAAAAAATTCCCCGCGAATTGGTGGCGCGCAAAGAAATCCGGACTTTGGAAGATTTGCGCGGCAAAAGCTTCGGCGTGCAAAGCATCGGCGGTGGATTTTGGCTGCAAACGATGATTGCCCTGGATCAACTCGGCATCGATCCTGAAAAGTTCGACCTCAAGATGCGCATCCTCGGCGACACCGCGACCGTGACTCAAGCCCTGGGCTCCGGCGGCGTTGACGCCACAGTGATTCCCTACAGTTTCAGCGAGGCGGCCAAACGAGCGGGCGCCAACGTGCTCGCGGATATCGGCAAACTTAATTTTCCTTATCAGGGCACGACGCTGTGTTTTTTCCGGAACTCCGCCGCGAGCTCACCGGATCAGGTTACCCGCCTGCTTAAAGGAATGGTGGATGCCGTGGTGATGATCCACGATCCCGGCGCCAAGCCGGAGATCATCGAGATCCTGCGCAAAGCCTTTCGCTTTCCGAAACCCGAGGATGCCGAAGCGTCCTATAAAGTGCTAACCATCATGGCGACCGTCGACATCATGCCGGATCCAGCCGCGTGGAAAATCGTCCAGCGCATCGTCAGCAAGATCAACCCCAAGGTGACCCAGGTCGATCTCGGTCAACTGATGAATCCGGCTTTCGTGCGCAGCCTTGAAGAAAGCGGGTTTTTGGCGGCCGCGAGAAAAAGACTGCACTAACTAAAACTGCACATAGGCTGAAGTTTACGTCGATGACTAAAATTCTTCTAGCGCCTTCCGGCATCCATCATGAGATGCCGAAGATTTATGTTTAGGTGTTATTCATAGGGTGTAGTCAGCTGGCGGGAATGCTGGAAAAAGCTCTTTGCAGCCTGCTCAAAAAGATCCAGAGGCGAGGCGCGCGAAAAATCGACGAGCGGAGACGTACTCCTCCGTACGTCGCAGCGAGGCGATCGAGCACAACGAAGCATATGGGCTTTTTCAGTAGCCTGCTAGATCGGCCAACCGTGCTGCGAGAGATCGATGGGATTGCCGTCGGGATCATGGACCCTGAATTCAGCCTCTCGATTGCCTGGTCTCTTGTCGATGCCGGAAGATGCGTTGAGATCGTTGCACGTGTCACGGAGCGCTTCGACATTGTCGACCTCGAAGCCGAAGTGATAGATACCCGGTTTCAACTGCGGTCCTTCGATCTTACGCTCGGGTTCGATGGGAATGATTGCGAGATTGATATGTCCATCGGATAGATAGGTTGCCGTGCCGACACCGTGAACGATCTTGAGCCCGAATGTGCCGGTATAGAACTTGACCAGTTTATCCACGTCTTCAGTGAGGATCGCGAGATGGCGGATGCGTGCCATACAATTTGCTCCTTTGCGGCGCTATGGACTTGAACGTATCCTATGCGAGAAATAACTTCTCTGACAAGGGCTTCGGCGCAGTTAGCTTGACGGATGCCATCTCTTTGCCCTATTTAATAGAGCGTACAATCGAATGGATCGTTGGAGCCTGGCGAAATTCAAACGGAGGTTTTTATGGGACTGTTAAAGGTCGAAGGCATTACACACTGGTCGATTCCGGTCAATAACCTCGACGAGGCGGAAAAATTTTACGGCGAGCTGCTCGGGCTCAATGCTCGCGGGCGGCTCGGCAATTCGGGCATGTCCTGCTTCAGCGTCGCCGATCAGAATATTCTTCTCTGCGAGCGCGCGCCGAACGTCGACAAATCATTCACCGAAGATCAGAACGTGCATCATTCGTTCACTGTGACCCCGGAGACGCTGGTGCAGGCATGCAAAGTTTTCCAGGAGCAAAAGGTGCGCATCGACCGGCTCTATTATCGCGCAAAGGGATACTTCACCGGCAGAGAGCTTTACTTCTTCGATCCCAGCGGCAATCGCCTTGAATTGCGCGATCCAACCTGGAAAGCCGGCATGCCCGAACCGACTTTCGAGGAACTCGCGCGCTCGTAGGCTCGACACTCGTCCAGCACCGATCGAAGCGTTGCGCATCCACGCGCAGTGCTTTCGATCGGGCATCGATAAAAATCGCCGTCCGGCACACCGCTACGTCACGACGTGGCTCGCCGCATTTTCGTCTCGGGAAAATCCCCGGGCTTTTGTTCGCAACCCGCGCCAAATCTTGATAAACATGAAAGAGCATACCTCAAGGAAACGCATCACTTGGAAGAAGAACTATCGCAGCCGGTTAAAGTATCCACTGAATCGTCGCAACGCCGCCCTCGTTTTCAAACCTTCGCTTCCCTCCGCCACATAGATTACCGATATCTCTGGACCGGCACCCTGATGATGAGTGCCGGGCAATGGATCCAACAGGTCACGTTGGGCTGGCTGCTCTACGACCTCACGGGAAATTCCATGCTTCTCGGCGCGCTAAATGGTTTGCGCGCGCTGCCATTCCTGGTCACCGGCCCCATGGCCGGCGTCGCGGCCGATCGCATGGACCGGCGCAAATTACTGTTGCAAACGCAAAGTGTTTTGATTGTGACCGCGCTGCTGATGGGTCTGCTGGTGGCATCGCCCTTCTTGCAAGTGTGGCATATTTTTCTGTTCACGCTCATCACCGGCGTCGCCTGGACAATCACCGAACCGGTGCGCATGAGCATGATTCCCAATGTTGTGCCGAAACAAGATCTGGCCAATGCGGTGGCGCTCAATTCGGGCGGCTTTAACTTAATGAAGGTCATCGGGCCGGCGTTGGGTGGCGCGCTCATCGCCTGGCTCGGCGCGGCGGAGAATTTTTTTCTGCAAGCCATCGCCTATTCAGGCGTGTTGGCGATGATTTACTGGATGCACATCCCGCCTCACAGTGCCGAGGCGACCCAAAAATCCGCGGTCGCCAACCTCAAGGAAGGTTTCGCTTACGTCTGGTCGAATCCTGCCGTGCTGGCCTTGATGGCGCTGGCCTACGTGCCCCGCATTTTCGCCGTGCCCTACCAAACACTGATGCCGGTGTTCCAAAAAGACGTGCTCAAAATCGGACCTGAGGGTTTGGGCTTGCTGATGGCCGCCCCCGGCCTCGGCGCAGTGATCGCCGTGTTGACGATGGCGTCGCTCGGCAGCCGCGTCAAGCGCCAGGGAATATTTTTGGTGGGCAGCATCGTCGTGCTCGGCGGGTTTCTCATTCTCTTTTCGCAGATCACCTGGTTTCCGCTCGCGCTTATTACTTTGGTGATCGTCGGCATCTTTCAGATGTTCTTTCTTGCCAGCACGGCCACGATACTGCAAATAATCGTGCCCGACGAGTTGCGCGGCCGGGTTTTGAGTCTTTATATGCTCGACCGCGGCTTTATGCCGCTGGGCGCCATGTTCGCGGGCACCACCGCGCATTTCATCGGCGCGCCGCTGACCGTCGCCACCATGGGAGCCATGGTCATCGTTCTGACATTGATCGTTGCCTGGCTCATACCGGCGATTCGCAAGCTCGAATTCTAACGCAACAAAGCTGACAGTTACACGATCATTAATGTCACGGTATTTCGTTAAAATAGTTGCCCTTGGAGCGCAGAATCACCACGCCCTTTATCGGCCATTCTAGACATTCCGAAATACTTGAGTTATTCAGAATGAACTTTAAACTTCAGCCATTGTTTTTCCTGAATACGACTTTTGGAGGATGTTGGTCATGAGCTTCTTTCGTCTAATTATCTTAGCGGCCATTTTATCTCTAACCGCTCAATTTGCCGAGGCGCAACCGGCCAAGGACTATCAACCCTCGGTCGGTCAAGAAGGTAAAGACGTCATCTGGGTGCCAACGCCGCAATCTTTGGTGGACAAAATGCTCGACTTGGCCAAAGTGACATCGAAGGACTACGTGATTGACCTCGGTTCCGGCGACGGCCGCACGGTGATCACCGCGGCCAAACGCGGTGCAAAAGCGCTCGGCATCGAATACAACCCGGACATGGTCGAGCTATCGAAACGGACCGCTGCCAAAGAGGGAGTGAGCGACCGAGCGAGCTTCGTCAAAGCCGATCTTTTCGAAAGCGATTTCTCGCAGGCTCAGGTCATCAGCATGTTCCTGTTGTCGAGCATCAACCTCAAGCTCCGGCCCAAGATTTTGGACCTTAAACCCGGCACGCGGATCGTCTCGAATACCTTCGACATGGCCGACTGGAAACCGGACGAAAGCGCGACGGTCCCAGGCTGCAACTCCTGGTGCACGGCGCATCTTTGGATTGTTCCGGCGAAAGTAGAAGGCACCTGGAATCTGCCCCAGGGAGAATTAACCCTTAAGCAAACCTTTCAGATGATTTCCGGCACTCTCAAGTCCGGTAACGCAGTGACACCGATCAACGGCAAGCTCAACGGCGAGCAGATCAATTTTACCGCCGGCGGCTCCCAATACACCGGCCGCGTCAACGGCAACTCGATGGAAGGCTCCACGGGCGGCGCAAAGTGGAGCGCCACTCGGTCGGGAAGATAAAAAATAAGGGGGCAATGCAAACTTTTTTTGCGCGGCTCTCCACGCGCCGCTTTCCGACTGCTATAACAATAATCAGGAATCTCAATTCGGAGGAGGCTTATGGATTATGAATAAGGTGTTTTTATCCCGCAAGTTTTTTCTCATACTCGCGCTAGGCTTGGCGCTCGCCGCCGGCCTGGCGCAGGCGCAGCCGGCGAAGGAATTCCAGCCCGAAGTCGGCCAGGCAGGGAAGGACGTGGTTTGGGTGCCGACGCCGCAGGCATTGGTCGACAAGATGCTTGAAATGGCGAAAGTCACGCCGAAGGATTACGTCATCGATCTCGGCTCCGGCGACGGCCGCACGGTGATCACCGCGGCGAAGCATGGCTCCAAGGCGCTGGGCATCGAGTACAACCCTGACATGGTCGAACTGTCGAAGCGCAATGCCGCCAAGGAGGGCGTCAGCGACAAAGCGACTTTTATGAAAGCGGATCTGTTCGAAAGCGATTTCTCGCAGGCGCAAGTCATCACTATGTTTTTGCTGCCGAGCATCAATTTAAAACTCCGGCCCAAAATCCTCGATCTCAAACCCGGCACGCGCATCGTTTCCAACTCCTTCGACATGGAGGATTGGAAACCGGACGAAACCGCCCAAGTCGAAGGTTGCACCAACTGGTGCACGGCTCACTTGTGGATCGTTCCGGCCAAAGTCGGCGGCACCTGGAAACTGCCCCAGGGCGAGCTGGCGATCAAGCAAACCTTTCAGGTGATCACCGGCACGCTCAAAAACGGCAAGGCCGCCGCGCCGATCAACGGCAAGCTCAACGGCGATCAGATCAGCTTTACCGCCGGCTCCACCCAGTACACCGGGCGTGTCAATGGCAACTCGATGGAAGGCAATGCCGGCGGCGCTAAATGGAGCGCGACGCGCGCAAAGTAAATTACCGATCCTAGCGTAAACTTCGTCTCGACTCGATGATGCGCAGCGTGCCATGGCCGGCGCGCTGCGCATTTTTAATTGCCGCCATTTTGTATTATCAGTGCGCCATCGCTCGCAGCGAACTGGCGGGTTCATCTCATTTCGGCAGGAGGAGAAGCCTTATGCTTCAAGGCTACCGCGTTTTCGACGCCGACGCGCACGGCTCCATCAATCCAAAAATGTGGGACGATTTGCCGGAGCCTTACCGGGCGCGGCGACCTCGCCCCGTCTCCATTCACGATGCCTCCGGGCTGGGAAATTACACTGCGGGATGGTTGATCGAAGGCTCCATCGAACCGCACGCCCTCGGCCCCGGCGCGCAGCAGGCCAATACACCGCGCAATGTCATAGCCGAATTCGGCGCCGAGACGAAGCGCGAACATTGTTCAGTCGGAAGTATGACGCTGGCCGATCCGGCCGCGCGGCTGCGTGACATGGACCGAATGGGCTTCGACTTTCAGATGCTTTTTCCGAGCACGCTTTACGCGCACATGACGGCCGATCCGGGTTTCGAGGCGGCGCTTTTCCGCGCCTATAATCGCTACGTCGCGCGGCAATGCCAGGAATCTCAGTCGCGCCTCAAGTGGTCGGGCCTTCTCCCCTTACGCGATCAGCGAGAAGCTTTCGCAGCCCTGGAGGAAATGCAGCGCCTGGGCGCCCGGGCTGCCGTGGTGTTCGGCACCGCCGGCGAGCGTTTTCTGTCCGACCCGACCATTCTGCCGATTTGGGATGAGTTCGCTCGCACCGGAATGCCGCTCTGCGTGCACATGGGCATGAGCTACCCGCCGCTCGCCCAGCTCGGCCGGTCGATCTACGACGGCCACATTATCGGCATGTCGCTACCGGCGCAGCTCGCGTTCATGGCCATTGTCGGCCATGGCATGCTGGATCGTTATTCGAATCTCAAAGTTGCGTTTCTCGAGTTCGGCGCCGAATGGATTTTTTATATGGTGTCCCGAATGGACCATTACTTACCGCTCGATCGAGGCGCGCACCCGTTCGGCTTGAGCATGCCCAACGCGGCGGAGCTGCCGCGTTCGAGCATTCCGGAATACGTGAAGTCAGGGAGAATCTTTATGGCTGCGGAGGCCGACGATTCGATGCTGCACCAGCTCTTCGAGCTGATCGGCGAAGATCATGTGCTGTTTTCCTCCGACTTCCCGCACGGCGAGGGACGCGATAACGCGGCTCTGGAAATACTTGCCCGGCAGGACCTATCGGACAGTCAGAAAAGAAAATTGCTTTACGACAACACGGTGCGGCTGTTCGGCGAGCCTTGAGACATAATCACCAGTTCGTCTCGAAACAATCGCGCTGGTATCGGCGCTATTGGCCCGCCGGCATGGTCGTAGGGGATCACCGCGAAATTTGTCGTGCGAATGATTCGACAAGAGCATTAAACCGTTCGGGCTCGTCGACGAACAACGCATGCCCTGCCTTCCGGAAAACTTCCACGTGAGTTGCCGGGCGATTTTTTTTGAGATTTCCCGCTTGCGCCTCGAATTGCGGCGTAACGATGTAGAGCAACGGCTTGTTGAAATGACGCGCAATGTCGCGCCAATGCGAACGCTCGAACGGATAGTCGAGCAGCGCCAGGCTATCCTCCAATGCCATCCGTTTGGCTCCTCGAACCAGTTCGGCCACGTTATCGCCGCTGCGCGGCTTGGCAAAGATAGCTTGAACAAATTCGCTGAGCGCTCGGTCGCGGTCTTCGCGCAAACGTTCTTTGAAATTTCCGCCGGCCTTGGGCGCCGGTCCTTCGCCCACTGAGCTATCGACCAGCGCCAAGCCCGCGAGCTGCTCGCTGCCGAACATGTGAACGTATTGCAGCGATTCAACGGCTCCCAGCGACCAGCCGATCAGCAACACCTTTGAATAAGGTTCGATGAATTCTTTAATGTCGGTGGCGCGCCGCTCGGCTCTGTAACCGAATGTCGGAACCTCCGATTCGCCCTGCCCGCGCGGATCCAGCGCAAGGGTATGATAGCGGCGGCTTAAAAAGTCGATTTGATTTCGCCAGATCGTCGCCGGCATGGACCAGCCAGTGACCAAGATGATGGTCAGGTTTTTCTTCCCGGCGAGATCCCGCCCCGCCTCAAGAAAAGAAAGCGTTACGCCGTCGCTGGTTTGAAAAGATTGCCGGCGAGTTTCCGCGGCGGGCAAAGCAGTGGCCATGATCAGCAGAGCAATACCCGCGCAGAACAGGCGCGACATGCATCCGCCACACTACCGGTGCGCGATGATGAGACCGGATTCCTGACCGCGCCAGTGGTATCCGAACGGAAACGGCAGCGGCGTCTGCTCCGGCCGGGAGCTATAGGCTGTTTCGAGATCTTTTTGGTAGGCATAGGTCATCGGCCTGATCGGCTTGCGATACCGGCCGTAGAGCTTTACCTGCCAGGGCTCCTGGCTGATGTAGCGATAGGGGATGCCTGTGTCGTCCTGCACGACAATATCGGCCGCGTCCAAAAGCATCTCGCGCGTCTTGGTAAACTGGCTGTCGTGCAGCAAGTAGGAAGCCGATTTGAGGAGCACCGTTGCCGGCTTGTACTGACCGGCCCAAGCTAAAAAGTGGGGATAGTATTCGAGAGCCTTGTCCGTTGCGTCGAGCGAAACGTAATACAGCTGTTGCGTTCCCGGCGCATTTGGACTGGCGAACTCGATGCGCACCGCGCGCATCAAAACTCGCGGCCGCCTTGCCTCGAGAGCATCGTAAGACCGGGTCAGCTCAGGAAAGAGATCGAGGGGTTCGATCCGAACGATGCGCCGGTTCATTAACGCCATCATGGTCGCGATCACCGGCACGGTGCCGCGGATCCAAGGCGTCGTCAGTTGCTTGGTCATGTACGAAGTGATGAAGTAGTTGCGCTCGAAGATATCACGAAAGGCGCTGCGTACGTCCTGCAGCAACTTGGCAAACTGAACCGGCGTAACGGATTCCAAATCCGGTAACGCCCCGGGACGCTCCAGACTGAAAAAAACATAGCGACCGTGCTCGGGGAAAAAAGTATAAGCGTTCAGAAAATCCGGACCGCTGAAAGGATAAAGAACAGTTTTTCTCTGCGCGCCGGACAGCTTGATCTCATGGCTGCGCCAGTTCTCCATTGTTTGAATGCGCCCCCGGACTTGATTCCAACTATGGGTCATCCATTGCTGGTGTTCTTTGAAGGCGTCGGTTTCGATAAATCGCGTTAGAGTCGGGTCGGGCGGGTTCGGCGAAATGCCTGCGAGAATTTGCGCCGTCGCCGTAGCCCGCCGGTTAAACTCCAGGGCTTCACCGGCCGAGTACGCCCGGCCTGAGACCAATAATAAACTCGCCGCCAGCGACATGGTGACCGCACCCGACACTATATTTAAATACAACAAATGCTTATGTTTCGAATATTTAGATACCATACCTGATTTTATCCCTGCACTATTTGACAAGCCCTTTCTTAAACCTAAACTCCTCGCTTATATTGGACGACGAGAATAGCATTTTCCGCAATGAAAGTAATGAAAGGACAACCGCGAGGAGAAAAGCTCGTGAATTTCCTCTGCTCCGACGCGATGCGTTAACGCCTCGGTCGAGGTGTCTCGGAAAGAGATCGAAACGAAGACAGGGCCGACCAGAAATGCTTCGGTTGGCCGTTATTTGTCCTTTGCACCAGGGCCAGCGTAGATTTCCAACTTGTTGCCGTCGGGATCAAGAAAGTAAGCTTGCGGGCCCCAAAACACACCCTCATTTCGATCCTCGATATGGAACACTTCGACCCCGCTCTTGCGCAGAAAGTCGATGGACGGCTGGAAGTCCTCGAGTTTCACTTTGAAGGCGTGATGCACCGGCGTCGTTTTCGCTGAATCGTATTTCAACGGCTCCTTGCCTTTCGCCAAAATGAAGTAGTTCTCTCCCGTCTTTAAAAACACCATTCGCGGCGATTGCTCGACAACCTTCATGCCGAGCAACTCCTCGTAAAACTTTCGGCTCCGATCGAGATCCGTAACCGGCAAACTGAAATGCAGCACACCGTGCGTATTTAACATCGTCGCTCTCCTACGCGGCCTGGAAGCCGCACTAACGTTATGGGTTAACGATGGACGCTTACGCTACGTTATTTCATGGCAATCTTTCAAGAGCTCGGTGCAACCACAACCATGGCCCCCTGACGCTGCAATGACCGCTACGCCGCCTCTATTTGCGTGTTAGACCGCGTGTTGGCCAAGACCGCCGACCGGTTTGCTCTTGCGTCGTTGCACCCTAGCCGCGACGTCGGCCAGATAGTCACCGTAACCCCATCCGATTTTTTGTTGGTATTCCGCCAGTCGGATGAAACGAGCCACTGCCTCGCCGCGAGCTTCGTCCGGCAAGGCGTCGAGCATCGACACGGCCTCGTCCACTTTTCGTTCCAATGTCGAAAAATACGCGTCGTCGCCGTAGCCGAGATCCGCAGCTTGCTCCGTTCCCGCTTCAACAAACGTGAGAAGTAAATCCACGACACCAACGAGATCGCCGGTTGATCGTTTGTAGTCGATGACGGCCGCCGCCGCGTCACGGAGTCGAATCGGTCGTTGGCTGAACGGATCCGGAAAGACCGCCTTGTTCACGAGGTCTCGGTATTCGCCGAGCGTATCGGCAGCTGGCACGAACCGGGCGTGCAGGAACCGGCGGTTCGAGGTGCTCGCTTCGTAAAGATCACGAACGAGGCCGACCAGCCCGGCTCGGTCCATTGAACTGAGGCTCGCTTTCACGTTCGACCACGACGGTCGTTTTTTGGTTTTCATCGTCATATTCGTACGGCGATCGAGCGACTTCGCTTCGATTCATTTTGCAATTCAGCAAAATTTTTAATGAAAAATACTCCCGCCATCCACCACGATCGCCTGCCCGGTCATGAAGTCGCTGTCGGATGAAGCAAGAAATACCAGCGTGCCCATCAAATCATCGGGAGTTTGCAGGCGCTTGATCGAGCGCTCCTTGAGTTGCAACTCGGTCAACGCTTTCGGCGCATTTTGCCCCTCATGCTCGACTAATCCCGGCGCAATGGCGTTGACACAGATCCCAAAATCGCCAATCTCACGCGCCAACGACCGAGTCATACCAATTAGTGCGGCCTTCGATGCGACGTAGTGAAGAAAATTTGGCGTGCCCCAATAAGCGGTCGAAGAAGAGATGTTGATGATCTTGCCGCTCTTCTGTTCTTTCATTTGCGGGAAAACAGCTTTGGCACAGAGAAACGGACCCTTGATGTTGACGGCGGAAACTTTGTCCCACTCTTCACCGCTGATTTCATAAAACGGGTGACGCTGGATGTTGATGAAGATCGCCGCGTTGTTGACCAGAATATCGATCCGGCCGAAGGCTTTGATTGCCTCTTCGGCCATGCGGTTGGTGTCCGCTTCATTCGAGACATCCACCTTGAGCGCGAGGGCTTTGCCTCCCTTGGCGCGAATCTCTTGAGCCACCGCTTCGCCGTCGAGAATATCGGCGACCACGACGGCCGCGCCCTCCTCCGCCAGCTTGCGGCAATAAGCAGCGCCAATATGCCGCGCGCCGCCGGTGACGATGGCGACTCGACCACTCAACCTCATCCGCCCCTCCGGGAGTAATGGAGTGTTGGAGTACTGGAGTATTGGGTTTCGGACCCATCACTCCACCACTCCATTACTCCAATACTCCATTCTTTCATCGCAACGCTTCCAAGTGTTGCTTGAAGTCCACCGGCTGCCACCACGGCTTCATGCCGAGGGATTCCGCGATCACGCGCGCGGCGTTGTATCCGGGCGCGCCGGTGATGTTGCCACCGGGGTGACACGAGGAACCGCACAGAAACAAGCCATCGATTGGCGTCCGGTATTGGCCCCATCTGGGGAACGGTCGGTTCTCCAGCGCCTGATCTCCGGAGTATTCGCCGACCATCCAATCGCCGCAGTACATATTTTTGTCGTGACGCTCGATATCCAACGGTGTGGTCGAATCGGTGGACAAAATATTGTTTTCATCCAAATTCGGCGCGAACTTCTGCCAGACGGCGAGTTGTTTTTGAAACCAATCATCGCGCGCCGACTCCCAGTTGAGCGGATTGCCCCAGAGATTATAGGTCATGAGCTGCCACATAAACGCCGTCGCCTTGCCAGGCGGCGCCTGGGTCGGATCGTGAAACGACGGCGTGGCGCCGTTCATGAACGGCTTGCGCGGCAACTGCCCCGTGCGGCAGTCCTCGAATAGATTCACTAAGTCCTGATACTCTTCAAGGCCGACGATATGCATAAACGAGCTCGCCACTTCGGGATGTTTCTCCTCCGTGATGTACTTGGGCCGCTCGTTCAAGGCGAGATTGGTCGCGAAGATCGGCGTCGTTTTAGAGAAGCGGAAATTGCTGGCAAGCGCGGCAAAACCCTCGTCAAGATTTTCTTTGCCGACAAGTTTGATGAAGGTCTCCACCGGATTGACGTTGGAGGCGATGAATTTACGCGCTTTGATCACCGTACCGTCTTCCAGCACCACCGCCGTTGACTGGCCCCTGTCGACGAGAATTCTTTCGACGCCGTTGGCCTCGATATAGTCGACGCCGTTGTGGGACATCATGTGGGCGAGATTGTCCCCCAGGGCGTGCGAAGTGCCGCGGCAAAGCTGCGGATTGACGCCCCAGGCGATCATCGCCGGGATCAAATAGCCGGTCTGCGGCGCGTCGACCTCATAGCCGCGCATCACGCCGAGAAAACCGATGAAAGCCCGCACCCGCGGATGCTCGAAATGGCGCAGCACGAATTCTTCCGGCGTGGTGTCAAAATATTTGAGATACTCCCGCCCCTCGGGAATTCTTTCCAGCAGCGGGCGCTTTTCTTCCATGGGCAGCGGCACCGCGTAGGTCTCGGTGAAAACAATTTTCTGAACCACCGGCTGCCAGCGGGTCCAGATATCGACGAACGCCGCCGCATCTTTTTTGGAAAATTGCTCGATGGTCGCAACCGTCTTTTTGACATCCGCGAACCAGCCGAGATAGGTTTTGTCGAGAAAATGGTGCACCACGCCGGGATCGGGCCGATAGTAGTGAATGCCGAAATTCTCCAGCTGCAGATCCTTGAACCACGGCAGCATCGTCAAGCCGCGATGAAAGACCGAATGAATATTGTGCCAGAAACCGGGATAGTTGCGATCTTCGTGGGAATCGAGGCCGCCGCCGACTTCCATGTTCTTCTCGACCACCATGATTTTCTGGCCGCACTTGGCCAGATAGGCGGCGCAGATCATGCCGTTGTGGCCGGCGCCGATGACGACGCCGTCGTACTCTAGAATTTTCGCCATCTTCCTAAAAGTTCAATAAGTTCAAATCGTTCAACCGCTGCGCTCAGTTCAATCCCCCTTCTTCGTCCTCCCCCGCGACCGCGGGGGAGGAAAGCATGCCCTGAGCCGCGTCGAAGGGAGGTGGGGGCTTGAACGTTTTGAACTACTTGAACGGCTTGAACTCCGGCGTGGTTCAAGTCGTACTAATCGTTCAAGCCGTTCAAAACGTTTCTCCAAAGCACTACAGCTTCAAATCTTCCTTCATCACCTGCCAGCAGTTGTAGCCCGATCCGGCGATAACCGCGTCCGCCGGATGCATGGCCACGCCCACCTGATAGAGCCCGGGGATCGGCGTTCGGTAGTCGGCGATCTGCTCGATGGGCCGCTGTTCGCCCATTTGCGTGGCAATCTTCCGCGCAACCCAGACCGATCCGCGCCGCATGTTGGGCCATCGTCCCGACATGTAGAATGGATCCATCGCTACTTTCATTGTAATGTTCTCGTCCGTCAAGTTGGTCGCGTATCGGCGCCATATCTTTAAAATCGACTCCATAAAACCATTCTTGAGGCGCACCCAGTCTTGCGGCTGCTTTCCTTTGAGCTGAAAAGGCACCGGCATGTAAACCGACGCTGCATGCTTTCCACTGGGCGCCTGCAACGGATCGAACGCGGTCGGGCAGATCGCGTGCAGGCAAGGGTGCTCGGGAAATTGCCCGGTACGAATCTCCTTCCACATCTCCTCGACATCCTGTGGTTTCTCCGGACCCAGGTTGACGTTCATGGCTTGAGCGACCGCCGGATCGTTGGCTACATGCAGCGCATAACGCACCGGCGTCTTTAGCGCCAGGTGAACTTGGAAATAGGAGAATTCGTCGCACTGGATATCCTTGACCCGCTCAACAAATGTCCGTGGCAGCTCATCCTCCCCTACCATGTCGACAAAGGTCGAGTAGGGATCGCCATTGGACACCACCGCCAGCCGCGCTTTCCATTCCCGCCCGTCGCGCAGGCGCACGCCGGCGGCACGGCCGTCTTGGACAAGAATCTTTTCGACATGATGGATGGCGCGAATCTGCCCGCCGCTGTGCACATAGGCACGCTGCAACACCTGCGCGATCGAATGCGAGCCGCCGCGGGCGAGTTCCGGCTTTTCATCGCCGGCGATCATTTTCAAAACTTCGATGCCGCCGCCGGGATAGTCCAAGGCCACGCCGCGTGGAATCGCCATCTGCGACAGGATCAGTGTTTTTACCGCGTCGGTTTCGAAGAGCTCTTCGACTACCTGTCGCGGGGTTCCACTCCAAAGGCGCCGGAATGCTTCACCCTCCGGATGCGCATCGATCGCCTTTAAAACAGCGCCGGTGTCCTGGGGGCGGGAGTGATAGTACCGAATGAGATAGTCGCGGATGAGCTGATTGAACCGATCGTGTGTTGCGCGCCACGTTTCGGCATCCTTGCGCGACAATCTCCCAATACCCGCGACCGTGGCGTTCAGCGACTGATGGTGCGAAATCGATCGGCCGTCGGCGAAGAGCAAGGAACTCACCACCGGCGGCGAGACAAATTCAGCGTGATAGCCGTTCGCCCAGTTGAGTTCCTGCCATACCGGCGATACTTCGCGATTGTCCTGAAAGTAAGCGAGCGTGTTGTGCCAGTAGCCCGGCATGGTGATCTCTTCGCTCGCCAGGCGGCCGCCGTTTTCCAGCCGGCTCTCGCAGATCACCGTCTTGAGACCGGCCTTGCCGAGATAGGTGCCCAGGGCGAAATTATTTTGCCCGGCGCCGATTAGAATAACGTCCCACTCGCTATCGAGCACAAGAACCTCTACGGTTAAAGTCCGATCCTTTTTCCAGGTCTGTCATTCCCGCATGTATCAAGCGGGAATCCAGGCGAGTTCGGAACTGGACCCCCGATAAAAACATTCCGGGTGACGCTCTCAAAGTAAAAATCATCGGAGCTCGCTGTGAGTGATGCATTGCCGACTTAGCGATTTTGATCTTCATTGCTGCAAGAAAATCTTTTTGTACTCCGCCATTTTTGCCGCGTAGGTTTGTTTGTCCATGTCGATCATCTCGACCAACTCGATCTTATCGGCATCTGGGATCGGTGGATAAATGCCTTTGCGGGTAACGAACTCGCCGATGCCGGCCATGATTTTGAGTCCATCTTCGCCGATGAAATAGTCGATAAATGCTTTTCCCGCGTTGGCATGGAGCGGCTTCGCCGCGAGCGCCACCGCTTGGCCGTCGCCCATGAACTTTCCGAGCCTGACATAATCGATGGGCACTCCCTTCCGGCCGTAGAAAACAACATTTTTGAGAAACCCAATACCGATGGGCGTCTCACCGGTGGTGACTCTCTCGCCGGCCGGCGTCAGGGAATCGACCAACAGCGGTTTAGTCGCGGCGAGGTCGCGGATGAACTTATCCGCGCGCTCCTTGCTGCCCATGACTTTATGCAAACTCGCCAACCACTGCGCCGTCGTCGTGTGCAGGCTGGCGTCGGGCATGACGAGTTTGCCGCGATACTGCGGCTTGAGCAGATCTTCCAAAGACT
The DNA here is from genome assembly GCA_946478635.1 of uncultured Pseudomonadota bacterium. The sequence goes on along the minus strand of CAMLCX010000027.1, from coordinate 1,771 downwards.
TCGGCGCATCCGCCGCTTTGATGATACCCGAGTGATAGAGGATACCGATCACGGCATTACGATACTGCGGGCCGAGGTTCGGGTGCATGACTTCCTTCGGAAAGAATTTTGCCGACGGCGAATCATACTTGGACAATCCGCCCTCATTGAACATGAACTCCATCGGCGGTGTCGTGGTCAGCACGACATCGTAGAGTGGTTTCCCGGTGCGGGTTTCACCGAGCACGCGGTCCATAACCTTGGTGGAGGCCGCGCGCCAGAACTCTACGTCCAGCCCGGTTTTCTTTTTGAACGCGGCGCCGATCAAATCCATTGTGTCGTTTTCAATGGAGCCATAAACAACGACCTTGCCCCCTTCCTTCTTCGCCGCTTCGATGAGCTTACCGTCTTGAGCCAGGAGCGGCACGGCCGATAAAAATATCGAGCAAACCAGAACGATAGTCGGAATCCAGCGTTTCTTCATCGAACCGATCCTCCTGCGAAGGTAGTACATCCTCAATATCCAAAAGCCCGCGGAAAGTCTATTGATTGTTTCTGCACGGTTCCTTTGTTAATCTGATGGAAATTATTCCCATGACGGCCCAAGAAAAACTGAAAAAGATTCGCGATGAGCTTAAACAGATGTTTCTGGAGCGCGCCGATCTGATCGACGGCGCCCTCGCGGCGCTGCTTTCATCACATCATTTGCTGATCATCGGCCCGCCAGGGACGGCAAAATCGATGCTTGCCGATGAGCTTTGCCGGCGCATCGAAGGGGCCGATTATTTTCAATGGCTGCTTACGCGCTTCACTACGCCGGAAGAGGTTTTTGGCGCCGTGAGCTTGAAAGCGCTGGAGCAGGACGATTACCGCCGCGTCACCGCGCGCAAACTGCCGGAAGCGCACATTGCCTTTTTGGACGAAATTTTCAAGGCGAATTCGTCGATTCTTAACGCGATTCTGAGCTTGATTAACGAGCGACTGTTTCACAACGGCAAGGAGATCGCGCGCGTGCCGTTGCTGACGCTTTTCGGCGCCAGCAATGAATTGCCGGAGGAAGAAGAACTCACCGCGTTGTACGATCGCTTTCTGCTCCGCTTCGTCGTCGACTATATCGCCGAAGACTTCCGCTTTCTGCGCATGCTCGAATCCCAAACGCAACCGGAACGCACGATTCTGTCGTTAGCGGAACTGAATGAGCTGCAGCAAGCGGCCCGGGCGCTACCTATTCCAACCCACGTTTATCGCGGCATCGCCGACATTCGCCGCGAGCTCAACAAGAAAAACATTCAAGCCTCCGACCGGCGCTACCGGCAATCCCTCGCCCTACTGCAAGCCCACGCCTATTTACAAGGCGCAAACGAGGTTCAGGAAAAGGATTTATTCTTTCTCGAGCACGTGCTCTGGCGCGATCCGGCGGAGCATGAAACCGTGCGCAGCACGATTCGGGATCTGTTGCTCGGCTACGAGGAAGAGATCGCAGAGCTTCTCTACGAGTCGCGTGAGATCCGCGACTCGGCCGCCGAAACAGGCAAGACCAGCGACGAGCGCGCCCGGGCGCTCATCGAGTTTCACACCAAGCTCAGAAACATCCTGACCAAGGTCGATCAGATCATGGAAAAGGCCAGGCGGCTCGGGCGCCCGTTGGAACGCGTCAACAACGTGCGCCATGAGATCGAACAACTGCAGAAAGATATGCTGGAGCAGTTCTAAGCGCTGAAACTCGACTCGCAATTTGCACCGCAGAGGACACAGCGCGGCGAAGCCGCAACCAAAAAAAGAAGGATTCACC
>CAMLCX010000026.1 GCA_946478635.1 uncultured Pseudomonadota bacterium | reverse complement strand
GTTTAGATCGAATTCGGTTCATCCCCGCCGGGTTTGTAATTTATTCAACTACGGTCGTTGCAGCGCCTGGCATTGGCGACCGTTGATCCATGCCGCACGAGCGTGTAATTGGCATAGCGTCTGCTACAATGATCCCCGCCTATGGTGGTTCCAGACCCACTGCAAACTCTCGCCCGTCTTTACAATCTTCAAACTTCCTATTACGACGGCCTCGGGCAATTGCGAAAGGCGCCGCCGGAAGCGATCCTGAGCGTTCTCAAATCGCTCGGCGCCGCGGTCGAGTCACTCGCCGACGGCCCCGGAGCGCTGCGCGCGCGTCATCAGGCGCTTTGGCAGCAGGCGATCGAGCCGGTTACGGTCGCCTGGGAAGACCGCCCTGTCAAAATCAAGCTACGCCTGCCCGTTCAATTGGCAGACCGCCCCGTCGCCGGCGAGATTATCCTGGAAAACGGCGAGCGGATCGATTGCCGATTTGCCTTAACGACGGGCGTCCCCGCGCGCGTCAAGGAAGTGGAAGGCATCCTTTATGTCACGCGCGGCTTAGTCCTACAGGAAGAGCTTCCGCCCGGTTATCATCGGCTCTATCTTCGGATTGACGGTCTCAATCTAGATTCTCATCTGCTCGTCGCGCCCTATCGTGCGTACAGTCCGCCGGAGGCCGCCAAACACTGGGGCGTTTTCTGCCCGCTCTATGCACTCCACTCAGCGCAAAGCTGGGGTAGCGGCGACGTTTCTGATCTTGCGGACCTGGCGCGCTTTGTCGGTGAACTCGGCGGCCACATGGTCGCCACATTGCCGATGCTCGCGGGTTATCTTGACGAACCATTCAACCCGAGTCCCTACGCGCCGGTGAGCCGGCTCTTCTGGAATGAATTTTATCTCGACGTAACAAAAATTCCGGAATTCGCGAATTGCCCGCGGGCGCAGGCAAAGATGGCGTCCGCGGAATTTCGCCGCGCTTTGGACGCTGTACGAGCCCAAACTTTGGTCGACTACCGCCAGGTCATGGCGCTGAAGCGCGCGGTGGTCGAGGATCTACGAGAATTTTTTCTGGCAACTTCAACCGAGCGCCGCGAGAGCTTTGAAACATTTGTCGCCACACAACCTCGCCTCCAGGACTACGCCGCATTTCGCGCGAAGGGAGAGCGGGAGCAACGAACCTGGCAACATTGGCCTGATGCGGATCACCGGGAAGCCTTGGCCTTGAACGGGTACGACGAGGGCGCTCGATCGTACCATTTGTACAGTCAATGGCTCTGCGATGAGCAGGCCCATTGGCTGCGAAACCAGTGCAAACAAGCCGGCACGGCTCTTTATCTTGACTTTCCGCTTGGGGTTAATCGGGATGGCTACGATGTGTGGCGCGAACGCGATCTTTTTGTCCTGGGCGCCTCCGGCGGCGCGCCGCCCGACGGGCTTTTTGTCAGGGGTCAAAACTGGGGCTTTCCACCGCATCATCCCGGCGCCATCCGGCGCGAGGGATACCGCTATTTCCGCGATTGCCTGCGGCATCACATGGCGTTTGCCTCGATGCTGCGCATCGATCATGTGATGGGTTTGCACCGGGCCTTCTGGGTGCCGGAGGGCTTTAGCGCCGCCGAGGGCCTTTACGTTCACAATCGAGCCGAGGAGTATTACGCAATCCTGAGTCTGGAATCGCACCGCCACCAGGTGCGAATCGTTGGCGAGAACCTAGGGACGGTACCGCCTTACGTCAATGACGCTTTGGCACGCCATGGCATTCTCGGCATGCACGTGGGGCAGTTTGCAGTAAACACAGATCCTGCCCGCGCGCTCGAACTTCCACCGTCGAACACAGTCGCTAGCCTGAACACCCACGACACGGCGACCTTCATGAGTTTCTGGACCGGCGCCGATGTCGACGATCGATTGACACTGGGTCTGCTCGATCAAGCGCAAGCACAGCAGGAACACGGCTATCGAGCGGCTCAACGTCGCGCTCTCGCCGGTTACCTCCTTCCCACCGGCCGGCCAGATAACGACGCCCGTCCAGAAGGTATTCTCGCGGCATGGCTGTCGCTGCTTGCCAGCGGCGCTGAAGCATTCCTGCTTGTCAATTTGGAAGATCTTTGGCTTGAAGTTGATCCGCAAAACGTCCCGGGCACCTGGCATGAGCGCCCCAATTGGCAACGCAAAGCTCGCTTCGGTCTCGCGGAGATCCGCGCTATGCCGAAGCTTGCCAAAATGCTGAGAAACATCGGCGACATCCGCCGCCGGATGAGCTAAAATCTCCCGAACGTCGTAACCCCGCAGCGCTGCAACGGCATCGTGCGAGGCGCGCTTCAGGTCCGACGGCAGTGGGCGCACCAACCGTGAGCTTCACAATTTCGCGCGACGATTGACCGGTGTGGATGGTTGCGGATTTCGCCGGGATTCCCTCAGAGGCCAAGGACAGACTGGTGCGTTAGCGATTCGCTCGAATTTAGCATCGAGACTAGACCTAAATGAAAATCGCAATGATCGCTTCGGAGGTCACTCCGTTCGCCAAGACCGGAGGGTTGGCCGATGTTCTCGGAACGCTGACCCTTGCGTTGCAACGGCTCGGCCACGAACTCTGCGTCGTAGCGCCGGCCTGCCGCTCCGCGCTGCAAGGAGATTTTGCGCTGCGCGACGCCGGCATCAAGGTTCGAGTGCCGGTTGCCGACCGCCAGGAAGAAGGCAGTGTTCTCGAGAGTTCGATCGAAAAACATTTGCCTGTTTATTTGATTCGTGCCGATCAGTACTTCGACCGGGAGTTTCTCTACGGCAGCGCGAGCGGCGATTATCCGGACAACGCCGAACGTTTTGTCTTTTTTAGCCGGGCGGCGCTGGAACTTTTGCGTCAGCGCTCCGTCGATGTGTTGCATTTCCATGACTGGCAAACGGCATTGGGCGCGGTGTTTCTAAAAACCCAGCCAGCGCGGTATGCGGAACTGGCTGCGGCCCAAACGGTTTTCACTGTTCATAATATGGGTTTTCAAGGCGTTTTTCCGCAGAGTACCTGGCCGCTTTTGAACCTCGACGCGGCTTATTTCACGCCGCAACATCTCGAGTACTACGGCAATGTCAATTTCCTCAAAGGCGGCCTGCTATTTGCCGATAAGCTTACCACGGTCAGTCCGTCCTACGCCCAGGAGATCGTGACCGTGGAACAGGGCTTCGGTCTCGAAGGCGTCGTCCAGCAGCGCGCGTCTGACCTCGTCGGCATTTTGAACGGCGTCGATTATCACCTTTGGAATCCGTGGACCGATCCGTACCTGGCGCACCACTATGGCGAGAACACCTTGACGGCGAAGAGTCACTGCAAAGGGGCCCTGCAACGTACCGTCGAGCTGCCGCAGAAAAGCCATACACCTCTCCTCGCGATGATTTCCCGCTTGACCTTGCAGAAAGGCTTCGATCTGGTCGAAGAGATTTTCGATTCCTTGATCGCGCGCGACGTACAGATCGTTTTGCTCGGAAGCGGCGATCCGCGGTTTGAAAAATTTTTTAGCGAAGCGGCGCAGAAGTATCCTGACCAGGTCGCCATAGAGATTGGCTTTAACGAGGCCTTGGCCCATCAGATCGAAGCCGGCGCCGATTTGTTCTTGATGCCGTCGCTTTACGAGCCCTGTGGGCTCAACCAGATGTTCAGTCTCAAATATGCTACGATCCCGGTTGTACGCGCCGTCGGCGGATTGAAGGATACCGTGCAGGATTACGATGCCAAGAGCCAAACCGGGACGGGTTTTGTTTTCCATCCCTACGAGAGCCGGGCACTGCTTGCCGCAATCGACCGGGGGCTTGCGCTCTATCGCGACGAGCACGCCTGGACGGCACTTCGGCGCCGGGCCATGGCGATGGACTACTCTTGGGATCACTCGGCTAAATTGTACAATAACTTGTATCGGCAACTTTCAGCTAGAGGGGCACAAAGACCTTCATGATGTATGTTCTCGGGGTTGTATTGGCGGGCGGCCGGGGCGAGCGTCTCTATCCACTGACGGAGCATCGTGCGAAACCTGCCGTGCCGTTCGGCGGTAGGTATCGCATCATCGATTTCGTGTTGTCGAATTTCGTCAACTCCGGGATTTTGTCGATTTACGTCTTGACCCAGTTCAAGGCCCAATCACTCTTGGAGCACCTCGACCGCGGTTGGCGCACCGCCGACTTTCTCGGCGAGCATTTCGTGACGCCGGTTCCCGCGCAGATGCGCTCGGGAACTGACTGGTACCAGGGAACCGCCGACTCGGTTTATCAGAATTCCTACTTGCTCCAACGCCATAGCCCGAAATTGGTGGCCGTTTTCGGCGCCGATCACATCTATCGCATGAACGTGCGCCAGATGATCGACGAACACCAAAAAAACATGGCCGATGTCACCGTTGCTGCACTGCCGGTCAAGATCGAAGAAGCCTCACAATTCGGCGTCATGACGGTGGATGCCGACTGGCGCATCATCGGCTTCGACGAAAAGCCGCAAAATCCAAAATCGATCCCTGGCGAACCCAACTACGCGCTCGTATCCATGGGGAATTACCTTTTTAACAACGAAGTTTTGCTCGAAACGCTCGATGCGGACGCAAAAAACGACGCCAGCACGCACGATTTCGGTCGCGACATACTTCCCGAGCTGATCAAGAGCCGGCAAGTTTATGCCTATGATTTTCGCAAGAACCGCGTGCCGATTCCTTCCAAAGGCGAAGAACCGAGCTACTGGCGCGACCTCGGCACTCTGGATGCCTACTACGACGCCAGCATGGATCTATGCTCCATCGATCCTTCGTTCAACTTGTACAATCGCAGTTGGCCGCTGCGAACCGTGGGTTACGCCGACCCGCCGGCTAAGTTCGTCTTCGACTGGAAAGACCGCCAGGGCATGGCGGTCAACTCCGTCGTCGCCGAGGGCACGATCATCAGCGGCAGCTACCTGGACAATTGCGTTGTCGGCCGCAACGTCAGAGTCCACAGCTTTAGCCGCATTGAAAATTCAGTCATCATGGATTGGGTGGAGATCGGCAGGAACTGCCGGATCCGAAACGCCATCATCGACAAGGCCAACGTGATTCCGTCGGGCACCGAGATTGGTTATGACGTGGAAAAAGATCGGCAACGATATACCGTCTCACGCAATGGCGTGGTTGTCCTCGGGCGCGGGCCGCGCAAGACAACTTGGGTCATGAGCAACCCCTAGGCCGGATAATTCATGCTACGAGGAAACCTGACGACGCTCCGTTGATCGAGGTGTGACCCTGGAGGAAAGAAGGCACCGGCGCGAATGGTCAATTTTGCTCTCAGCCTTCGGCACGATGTTTGACCTTTTCGCTGCTGCCCTCATGGGCAACTCGCCCGCTTGCATATTGAAGGCACAGCCGCTTTGCCTTCGTTCCGGAAGGGTTGTACTTCGATCGCAGCTTTACCGTGAACAAACCGGACTGGGCATTGCGCGCCATCGCCGCACCTGGGCACCTCCCTATGGAACATTCGATCTGCATACACGGCCACTTCTACCAACCGCCGCGTGAAAATCCCTGGCTCGAAGCCGTCGAGTTGCAGAATTCGGCGGCGCCCTACCATGATTGGAACGAGCGAGTCACGCGAGAATGTTACGCGCCCAATGCCGTCTCGCGCATCCTCGACGAACAGGGACTGATCGTCAAGCTCGTCAACAACTACTCCAAGATCAGCTTTAATTTCGGGCCCACGTTGCTCAGCTGGCTGGAATTCAAAGCGCCCGAGGTCTATGCCGCGATCCTCGATGCCGACCGGCAAAGCCGGGAACAATTTTCCGGCCACGGTTCGGCCATGGCCCAAGTGTACAACCACATGATCATGCCGCTCGCCAACAGCCGGGATCGAGCGACGCAGATTCGCTGGGGCATCCGTGATTTCGAACACCGCTTCAACCGGGCGCCCGAGGGCATGTGGTTGCCGGAAACCGCTGTCGATTTGGAAACGCTGGATTTGCTCGCGCAGGCTGGCATTCGATTTACCGTCCTCGCGCCCCATCAAGCCGCACGGATAAGGTCCGTCGGCAAGACCGCATGGCGCGATTTGAACGGATCCCAAATCGATCCTTCGATGCCCTATCGCCAACCGTTACCGTCGGGCCGATCCATTGCGATATTCTTTTACCATGGTCCGATCGCGCGCGCTGTGGCTTTTGAGGGGTTGCTGTCGCACGGCGAGCGGTTTATCGAGCGCTTGACGGGCGCTTTCTCGCCCGCTGTGGAACAGGCGCAACTCGTGCATATCGCCACCGACGGCGAAAGCTACGGCCATCATCATCGCTTCGGCGATATGGCGCTCGCCTATGTGCTGGAGCAGATCGAAGCGCGAGGTTTGGCGCGTCTGACCAACTACGGCGAATATTTGGCGAGCCATCCCCCGACCCACGAAGTGGAAATCTTCGAGAAGAGTTCCTGGAGCTGCGCCCACGGCATCGACCGTTGGTGGAGCGACTGCGGCTGCAACTCCGGCACGCATCCGGCCTGGAATCAAGCCTGGCGTACGCCCCTGCGCAACGCCCTCGACTGGTTGCGCGATCACGTTGCTCCTCTATGGCAGCGCAAGGCGCAGGATCTTTTGCGCGATCCCTGGACGGCACGCGACGACTACATCGCCGTGGCACTCGACCGCTCGAATGACAACATCGAAAACTTTCTCCAGCGTAACGCCATCCAAACATTGACCGCGCCGCAGAAAACGACCGCCCTCAAACTTCTTGAGCTCCAACGCAGCGCCATGCTCATGTACACGAGCTGCGGCTGGTTCTTTGACGACCTCGCCGGCATCGAGACGGTGCAGGTGCTGCAATTTGCCGGCCGCACCGTGCAGTTGGCACAGGAGCTTTTTGGCGACTCGATGGAACTGCAGTTCGTGCGGCGCCTGGCTGCGGCGAAGAGCAACGTAGCCGAAGAAGGCGACGGAGCGCGCGTCTACGATCGCTGGGTCCGCCCCGCCAAGGTTGATTTTCCAAAACTCGCCGCGGACTACGCGCTCACCCATTTGATCGACGATTTCCCCGAGCATCGCGCCATCTACTGCTACGACGCGGTGCTCCACGACCGCCAGGTCCTCAACGCCGGCCGCGCCAAGCTCGGCGCCGGTCGCATCGAACTGCGCTCGAAGATCACGCTCGAATCAGAGCGGCTGATCTTTGCCGCGCTCCATTTCGGCGATCACAACATGACGGCAAGCATCGCCAGAGACGCCGACGATGAGAGTTATGAGAAAATCATGAATAGGATTGGCGAGCCGTTCAGGCGCGCCGATCTCACGGCGACGCTGCTCGAGATGGAGCGCGCCTTCGGAGGGTCATACTATTCGCTGCAATCGCTGTTCCGCGACGAACAAATAAAAGTGCTGCAGACGATTCTTACGGCCAATCTCCAGGAAGCGGAAGCTTTGTACCGGCAAATCTACGAGTCCCGCGCCCCGCTCATGCGCTTGATCACCGATCTCGGCATACCGCTGCCGAAGGGCTTTTCCGCAGCGGCGGATGTCGTTTTGAACAATCAGCTGCGCGCCCTCCTGGAGCGGCCCGGCATCCACCAAGCGCGATTGCTGGCACTCCTACAATCAGCGCGCCAGGAGGGCGTGGCTTTGGATGCCGCGACGCTCGAGTTTTCCTATCGCCAGGCGCTCGAGCTGTCGGCTGAAGCGTTTTCGGCCGATCCCTCGCTAACTTGTCTCGAGAGATTCTATGACGCCGCGGCAACCCTCCAGCACCTGCCGTTCAGCGTCGATCTGTGGAAGGTTCAGAATCTTTTCTATCAGCTCCTAGAACAGCAATATCCCCGCTACCTGAAAGCGCGATCCACCGGCGACGAGAACGCGGGGCGCTGGATTGCAGGCTTTCAAAACATCGGCCGGCTCGTGCGGGTTAGAGTGCCCGAGTAACCTCAAAAATGCCCAATCGCTTCCGGACGCGGCGACAAGTTTGGCGGGTGTTGCGGCGGCCCCAAGAAGACACGTTGATGTCTTAAGGCCCTCTATGCAGCCCAGGACGGAGTACAATTTTTTATTGACAGCATGCCGAGCCTTTTGGTTAAATTGGCTCGATGGAACTTCGACATCATCCCCTGATGAACTCCGGCGCAGCCAAAAATTGGCCGCCGGTCTGGGCTCAAGCGGTCAAAGACGGCGGCAAAATCGTTGAAGGTGAAATCGGCATACTCAAATATGCCCAGACCGACCGGCGATTATCCAACAAGTGTTTCCTGGTCATCGAACATGGCGACGAACATTACAACGGCACGCTTTCCTTCGACGACACCCGATTCTTCCTGCTCGTGTCCCATTTGCTGAAGAATCACGTTGGCCGGCCGATCAAAGAAATCGGCGATCTCGATCTTCCGTACACATTGTAACCCTGGAATTCTAACCTGAAACGACGCGAGTGATTGCTCCGACTTTGCGCGGCACATGGACAGCCCGCGGACCAGGTCACTGCGATGGCGTGGTTCGATCCCGTCAGAGATAAAGTCTCGTCATGACCACCCGGCATGCGGTAACTCTCGCCACTAATGGCGCGGCACCTCCGCCAGAATGTAATCGGGCGCATCAAACAAGACGCCAAGCGGCAACATATTGCGGCTCTTGGCAAACTCGCTTTTCCGAATTAGCAGTGTCACCCGTGTTTGTGTGGACGCTTCTTTAACTTCCTCCACGGACACCAGCTTGATCGGCCTATTGAGAAAGAAGATCGCAGTGCTCTTTTCGGTGGATGATAGTTTGGCCTCGGGCTTCAGTCTGAGCATCGGCACCGAGGACTTTGGCGCAAGCCGGTTGTTCAAAAGCTCCGCCATCGCATAGAACTGCTCATTCGTTCCCAGCACCCGCGTCGTCGGAAAGCACGCGATTAGAAAAGCTCCGACGAGAGCGAACAAGGCGATGCCGCCGCGCAGCCACTCGAAATATTTGCCGCCGGTAACGCGCATGAACCCAAGCGCCGTGACGATGGACACCGCCGGAAGCGCAAATACAACGTAACGGGGATATTGAGCTTTCTTGAGCGCGCAGCTCACGATAGCAATCCCAATCCAAGCCAGCAGCAGAACGGCTGAAGCACGGTCGGGTGGATTTTTTTCCGAAGGACTCAACTGCTTAAACGCAACCCACGCCCCAACCCCCGCAAAAGGCAGCCAGGGCCAATAGTAGCCAAAAAATGCCAGCACAATGTAATTTGTGAAGAATGCCTGGAGTCTCGACACAGTCCCCGCTTTGCTTTTCATGAGGTCATCAAGCAACATGTGGATCGGCTGGGTTCCGTCGTTAAACAGAAGATACAGCCACCAACACAGTGGCAGCAAAAGAAGCGGTGACCACGCCAACCATCGAGCCGCTTGCAACCGGGCACCAGCGCCACGGGAGCTGAAGAGTGCGTGCGCCGGAGCGATAAAAAGCGGCAATATCCCGGGAGGCCCTTTGGATAAGACGGCAATGCAGATGCCCAAATAGAATAGCGGCGGCCCCCAATTCTTTGGACTGGAAAAATAACCATACAACGCCAGCAAGATTCCAAACGTCAAGGCGGAATCAAGACGAAAAGTAGCGCTGCTCCGAAAAAAGACGTAACTCGACGTCAGAGCGAGTCCGGCGATCCATCCCACTCGCGCGCCATATAAACGGGCGCCCAACCAGGCCGTAAGAAACACGCAACCGATGCCGAACAGGCGTGAGAAGAGAGACACCGCCAGGACGTTTGGCCCAAGAATCTTGATCGCTGCGGCAGCCAGCCAAAATTGCAGCGGCGGTTTGTTGTAATAGGGCTCGTCACCCAATCGCAAATTGAAGTAGTCACCGCTGTCCGCCATGGTCCGGGCAACAGCCGCGTATAGAACCGGATCGGTTGTCAAACGGGTACGAGGCGCTTGGGCGAACAAGAACAAACACGCCATGAGTGCCAAGGCATACCAGGCCAGTTGCTCACTGCCAAAAAATTCGATTAAACTCCGAATCATGTTGGTTAATGCGTAGGATCAACAATGAGAAGAACGGCAAAACTTTTTGCACACGCGACGGATCTTCTTCATAATATCGCGAATTGTCAAGCACGCTCACCCCAAGACTACGTTCTCAATCGGCGATTTATTGAGAGACAAATATCGGATCCCTCCACGGGGGATCAAATTGTGTTCGAGGGGCAAGGAGCACTATGATGCCTATATGATGACTCCATCCGACCAGCAGCCGCCGGAGCGGGACGGACGGCTCCGCGTCCTGATTATCGATGACGAAAAAAATATCCGGACGACTTTGGCTTTGTGCGTTGAGCAGATGGGCTGTCACGTCAATGCGGTTGCTTCTGCGGATAGCGCCCTGGCCGCCTTGCGCCAGGAAACCTTCGATCTCGCCTTTCTCGACTTGCGCTTAGGACAAGCCAACGGAATCGAGCTGATCCCCAAACTTCTCGCCGAAGCCGGGAATCTCAGCATCGTCGTGATGACCGCGTTTGCGACCATCGACAGCGCCGTGGAAGCGATTAGGCGCGGCGCCGCCGATTATTTGCCCAAGCCCTTTCAACCCGCGCAGATTGGCCATGTGATCGAGCAGTGCGTCAAGCAGCGTGACTTAAGACAGCATGTGAGCGATCTCGAGAGCCGTTTGCGCGAGGCCGCGCCGGAAATCGAGTTGGAAAGTGACTCGCCGAAAATTCGCGCCCTGCTCGAAGTCGCGACGCGAGCGGCCGCGTCCGACGCACCGGTATTGCTGCGCGGCGAGAGCGGCACCGGCAAGACCGTGTTGGCGCGCACGATTCATTCGCTGAGCCGGCGCAGCAAGAATCCCTTTGTCGTGGTGAACTGTCCGACTTTGTCCGAGGAATTGCTCGCCAGCGAGCTATTCGGCCACGCCCGCGGCGCTTTTACCGGAGCCGTGCGCGATCAGGCGGGACGCGTCGAAGCTGCCGAGGGTGGGACCCTGTTCCTCGATGAAATCGGCGAGATATCGCCGTCACTGCAAGCCAAACTGTTGCGCTTTTTAGAAGAGAAAGAATTCGAACGCCTCGGCGAAAACAAAACCAGACGCGCCGACGTGCGCACGGTCGCTGCCACCAATCGCGATCTGGCGGATCACGTCGCCAAGAAACTTTTTCGCGAGGATCTTTTGTACCGATTGAACGTCATCGATTTACAAATGCCGCCGCTGCGCGAGCGCTCTCAAGATATCCTTCGTCTGGCGCGGCGCTTTCTCGGGTTTTTCGCCAAATCCACGCGCCGGCGAATGCCCGAGCTCTCCGCAGATGCGGAAGCGGCCCTGCTTGCCTACGAGTGGCCGGGCAATGTCCGGGAATTACGCAACACCATCGAGCGAGCCGTCATTTTGTGGCCCGCACAGGTGATCGAGCCGGAGGCCTTTCCGGCGCATATCGCTGCGCATTCCAGGTCGGCCGCGCCGCAACTGGGCGGCGACTTCAGTCTCGATGCCATCGAAAAAGAACATATCAGTCGTGTCGTGGCGCGCAGCGCCACCCTCGATGACGCCGCAGCGACTCTCGGCATCGATACCTCGACGCTTTGGCGAAAGCGGAAAAAATACGAAGGATAGATTTTAGCCAGGCGCGCTCAATGCAGCTTGAAGCGTTTCAAGGCTTCCCACCGCCGGCGTGTAATCGCCGCGGGCGCTCACCAACGTCCTTGGCTTCATCGACGACATAACCCGCAGTCTCCAAGACCATGGCGAGCGTCTTGCGGATATTGCGTTCATCATCGGCAACCAGAATGCGCGGCTTTGATTCCATCGTCGCCAGCCTCCCTCACTTCTAGGCGCTTTCCGGCGCCCTGGGTATCGTGAACCAAAAAGTGCTGCCCTTTCCCGGTTCGCTTTCGACACCGATGTCGCCGCCATGGCCGCGGACGATTTCCTTGACAATATAGAGCCCTAGTCCGGTACCCTTCGGACCCGAATCCGGGACATTGTAAAATTTTTCAAAGATTCGTTCTTGGTACTCTTTTGGAATTCCCGTACCGGTATCCGCGACAGTAAAACGCACCGAACCGTCGACGGCTTCCGCACCTAGCGTAATACTCCCGCCCTTCGGTGTATGTCGCACCGCATTGCCGATCAGATTGGAAAACACATGGCCGATACGATCGTGATCCGCTAGCACGCTCAACTCATGTAGCGAAACCTGAGCGCTCAGGAACACGCCTCTGGCATCCGCATCGGCCTTATATTCATCGACGGCGCCCGTGATGAGACCGGATACTTTGGTCGGCAATGGATACAGTTCGACGCGTCCGGACTCGATGCGAGATAGATCCAAGAAATCGTCAACCATGCCTTGCAGCCGATCACAATCCTCACGCGCAGCATGGAGCAGCTCGGCCTGCTTGTCGGTGAGCGGTCCCGCCACTTGCTCCGTGCAGAGGTGAACAGCCATCCGGAGCGAGGTGAGCGGTGTGCGAAACTCGTGCGCCACCGTGGCAACTAGATCATTCTTGAGTTCCTCGAAGCGCCGCAGCCGCGTGACGTCCTGCAAGATCACCGTCGCCCCGACGATGACACCACGTGTCTCGTACACGGGAGCGCCGCGAGGTAGGAAATAGCGATCGCCCAAAAGAGTGTTTAATTGAACCGCATCCTCAAATCCTCTCGGAACGTAAGTACCTTTGCCGCTTAGAACATGACTGCGAACTCGTTCGAGGACCGCTCGCGTCGACGCATTCACGTCTTTCAGCGGTTCTTTCGACCCCGTGTCAGTTTTGAGTCCGAGCAGCGTTTCCGCCGCATCGTTGACGTTTTGAAGATTCCCTTCGATGTTAAATATCGCCACCGGGTCGGGCAGACTATCGATCGCTGCCTGCATGCTCAGGTGCGCTTGCAGAAGTTCCCCCAGCGAGCTTTTGCGGTATTCAGTCAATCGCGCCGCCATCGAGTTGAAATCCCGCCCCAGATGCGCCAACTCGTCGTTACCGCGCACGTGGGCGCGGGCATCAAAATTGCCCTCACCGATTTTGCGCGTCGCTTCGCTGAGCGCGGAAACAGGCTGCAACATTCGCCGGGTCAACAAGGTCGAGACCAAGAGTCCCAGGGCCAGCGCCGCCAGCGCCACAGTGATCGTGATGGTGTTCATACGCTCCGCGGTGCGACGCACGTCGTCGCTTTTGCGAACCATGGTGTCTTGATTGATTGCCAGGATTTCGTCGGCGGCCGCTTTCACCTTGTAAAAGACCGATTCCAGCTCGGAGAAATAGATTTGTTTTGCCTCTTCGCTGTTCGTGCTTTTTTGCAGGCGCGCGAATTTAACTTGATATTCCATCCACGCGGCGCGCAGTCCCTCGGTGAACTCCTTCTCTCCCGACTCCGTGATATTTCCCTCCTGCACTTTCAGCTCGGCTTCGAAGATCGGCCGATTTTTTTCCGCCTGCTCAAGCCCCTTTTGGCGTTCGCCCGCGACAATAAATAGCGCGCCGCTGTCCATGCGCTCGATGGCTTCCTTCATTCTTTGCGCGGCGAGAACGCTGCGATAATTGTCCTTCAGAATGGTTTGTGAATGGGAGCCGAGATACGAAACCACGGCAACTGAAAATACTCCCACGATCGCCAAGGCCAACGCGATCGGCGCCTGGGCCAGCAATAGCTTTCTGTAAAGATTCATTCCCTTGCCTCCCGTTCCTCCAGCGAAACGATGTGGAGGTCGAATCCTGCCGCCTCGGTGACCAGTTTAAACACCGGCGACTGACCCAACATGCGCCGCCACCAAGGTTTGTGCGAGCGGCCCACGACGATATGGCGCACACCGTGATCCCGGCCAAATTCGAGCAGCGCGTCAACCGGTTTCTCCGCGCGCAGGCGTACGACTTCGGCGCCAAGATCTCGTGCTCTTTGCTCGTCGTCCAGAAGATAGCGCTGCAAGGTTGCATCGATGCGGTGACCGGCTTCGCTTTTGGTTTCGACGTGGACGACAAACCAGTCGCTGTTTAAACGCCCGGCCAGCCGCGAACCTTGCCTGAGCAGCATCGCGCCGTTGGGCGGAGGCCGCGTGGGCAGACAAACCATCACGCGTTCGCTCGCTGCCGCCCTGCGACCGGCGTCGTCGTCACCGGATTTGGCGGAGACAGTGCGATCGACGCTTTCGGCGACTTCTCGGAGCGCGATCTCACGCAACACCGCGAGTTTTTCTGGTAAGAAAAAATTCTCCAGCGCCCATCCGACCTTGTCCGGCGCATAGATCTTACCGGCGCGTAGACGATCGATGAGATCCTCGACGGCGAGATCGATGTCCACCACCTGATCAGCCCGCTTCAGAATCGAATCCGGAACAGTCTCGCGAACCACTACGCCGGTAGCCTGTTTGACCATTTCGTTGAGGCTTTCGAGATGTTGGACGTTAAAGGCGCAGATCACATTGATGCCGGCTTCGAGCAATTCCAACACGTCTTGATAGCGTTTTTTGTTTCGGCAAAAGGGCGCGTTGGTATGCGCCAGCTCATCGACGACCGTAACCTGAGGACGGCGCTTGAGAACTGCGTCGAGATCCATCTCCTCGACGACCACTCCGCGATAATCGACACGCTGGCGCGGCACCACCTCGAGACCCTCGATCAGCGCCGCGGTATCGAGCCGGTCGTGGGGCTCGATGAACGCCAACACCACATCGACGCCGCGCTTTTTAAGCGCGTGAGCTTCCTCGAGCATTTGATAGGTCTTACCGACGCCGGCCGCGGCGCCGATATAAACCTTTAGCCGCCCGCGCTTGGCGCGTTCGACCAACTCCAGAAAGTCTTCGGGGCGTTTGCGTTCAGTCTTCACGCGAAAGGTTTCACTCTGTGGCTGCGATGCCGGAGACGTCAGTCTTCTTTCTTTGCTATCGACCGCTTTCCACCCGCTATTTTGCCGGAGGTGGAGCGCCCTGAACGGGCGGTTGAGCGACCATCGCGGCCTCTTTGCCCGCGTCCCTCATCGCACTTTGTTCTTCGGGCGGCAAAAGAGCCGGCCGGCCGAACTGGCGGTCCAGCGCCAGGTTGACCAGCAGCACATTGACTCGCGGTTCGCCTAAGATGCCGAAAGTTCTTCCTTCCACATTCGCATCGACGACAGCTTTCACACGCTCTCCGGTGATGCCACGCGCCTTCGCAACTCTCGGGACCTGCCAGAGCATTGCTTCTGGCGAGAGATGTGGATCGAGGCCGCTGCCGGATGTCGTAACAAGGTCAGCGGGAACAGGCCCGGTGGCATCCGGGTTTTCGTCTTTGAGCCGCTTGAGATCCCCCTTAATGCGATCCTGTAGCTTCTTCGACGTCGGACCGAGATTGGAGCCGGACGAAGAAGCTGCGTCGTAGCCCTTCTCACCCGCCGCCGATGGCCGCGGTTGAAAATAGGCAGGATTGGCAAATCCCTGGGCAATCAACTCAGAACCGATGACCTGGCCTTTTTCATCTGTTACCAAGCTGCCATTGGCTCGCCAGGGGAAAAGCACTTGCGCGAGTCCGGTCATTACGAATGGATAGATGAGTCCAGTTAATACAAGAGTGACGATGGTGGTTCTCACAGCGACAGCGGTTACGCTTTTCATCGTTGCCTCCTAGACAAGTCCGACGGCTTCCAAAACCAAATCGACAAGTTTGATACCAACGAACGGCGCGATGACTCCGCCGACACCATAAATCAATAGTGAGCGAGCCAGCAACGGACCGGCGCCGATCGGCCGATACTGCACGCCGCGCAAAGCCAGCGGGATTAGCAAGATGATGATGATCGCATTGAAAATCACCGCCGAAAGAATCGCGCTCTGCGGCGACGCCAGATGCATGATATTGAGCGGCGCAATCTCGGGGTACACGCCCATGAACATCGCCGGGATAATTGCGAAATACTTCGCCACGTCGTTGGCGATGGAAAACGTCGTCAAGACGCCACGGGTCATCAGCATCTGCTTGCCGATCTCGACGACCTCCAAGAGCTTGGTCGGATTGGAATCGAGATCGACCATATTACCGGCTTCCTTGGCCGCCTGTGTTCCTGTGTTCATGGCGACACCGACGTCGGCTTGCGCCAGCGCCGGAGCATCGTTGGTGCCATCACCAGTCATTGCGACCAGCTTTCCCTTGGCCTGTTCTTCTTTGATGAGCCGCATTTTTGCTTCAGGCGTCGCTTCGGCGAGGAAATCGTCGACGCCGGCTTCGCGAGCTATCGCTTGCGCGGTGCGTGGGTTATCACCTGTAATCATGACGGTGCGAATACCCATGGCCCGGAAGCGCTCGAAGCGTTCTTTAATCCCGCCCTTCACAACGTCCTTTAGATGAATAATGCCGAGAACTTTATTGCCTTCTGAAACAACCAGAGGGGTCCCTCCGGTATCGCTAATGCCATGAACGATACCGTCGATATGGGATGAAACTCTCCCACCGAGCGTTTTCACGTGGGCGGCAATGGCCTCCGCCGCTCCTTTGCGGATGACGCGTCCGTCGAGGTCGCAGCCGCTCATGCGCGTCTCTGCGCTGAAAGCGATAAATCGCGCACCCGTCTCTGTTACCTCGCGCCCGCGCAACCCGTATTTCTCTTTCGCCAGCACCACGATCGAGCGTCCTTCCGGGGTTTCATCCGCTAGACTGGCTAGTTGCGCGGCGTCGGCTAACATTGCCGCGCTTGTGCCATCGACGGGGATAAACTCGGTCGCCATCCGGTTGCCGAGCGTGATCGTACCAGTTTTATCCAACAACAATGTATCCACATCGCCCGCGGCTTCGACGGCGCGCCCACTCATCGCGAGCACGTTCTTGCGCAATAGACGATCGATACCGGCGATGCCGATGGCGGAAAGCAGACCTCCGATCGTGGTCGGAATCAAACACACGAGCAGCGCGACAATCACGGTTACTGAAACGTTAGGCATACCGGAGTAAAGCGCCATCGGCACAAGCGTCACGCAGGCGAACAGAAACACCAACGTCAGGCCGGCGAGCAAAATATTGAGGGCTATTTCATTCGGCGTTTTTTGCCGCTCCGCACCCTCGACCAAAGCGATCATGCGATCGAGAAAAGATTCGCCGGGGCTCGCGGTGATGCGCACGACGATCCGGTCGGAAAGCACTTTAGTCCCGCCGGTCACTGCCGAACGGTCACCGCCGCTTTCGCGGATGACCGGCGCGGATTCGCCGGTGATCGCCGATTCGTCGACCGAAGCGATGCCTTGGATCACGTCGCCGTCGCCGGGGATAATTTCGCCGGCTTCGACGACAACCGTATCACCCTTACGCAGGGCAGAGGCTGGCACGATTTCCTCGCCCTTGCCATTGCGTAAACGCCGAGCCGTTGTTTCCTGGCGCATTTTGCGCAGCGTCGCCGCCTGGGCCTTACCGCGGCCTTCCGCGACTGCCTCGGAAAAATTCGCAAAAATCACGGTAAACCAGAGCCAGAAACCAATATTGAAAGTCCACCACAACGGCGGCGCCCCTGGCACCGGTGTAATCATGTCGCGCAGCCAGATCAGCGTCGTAATCACGCTGCCGATCTCGACCACGAACATGACCGGATTTTTGATCACGTGTTGCGGCACGAGCTTGCGAAAGCTATCCCCGATTGCCGGGCGGAGAATTTCCGGATCGAAAAGTGAACGATCTCTTAAGCGAGTGTCTGCCATTTTAGTAAACCTTTCCTGCCAGGGCGACAAAGTGTTCCACAATAGGCCCGAGCGCTAGTGCGGGGAAGAAAGTTAACGCCCCAACGATAAGAACCACGCCGACCAACAGCACCACAAAGAGCGTCCCGTTCGTGGGGAAAGTGCCCAAGCTTTCGGGCACAGCCTTTTTGCCAACCATACAGCCGGCAATGGCCAGAACTGGAATGATCATTAAATAGCGGCCCATGAGCATCGTGAGACCCTGTGTCACGTTGTACCAGGGAGTGTTGGCGTTGAGTCCGGCAAAGGCCGAGCCGTTGTTACCGGCGGCGCTACTGTAGGCGTACAAGATCTCGGTCAACCCGTGTGGGCCATTGTTGTTGAGCGACGAAAGACCATACGGGACCACGGCCGACCAGCCGGAGAAGTAGAGAATGATCAGCGGAAAGATCAGCACGTAAAGCATGGCGAGCTTGACCTCCCGCGCTTCGATTTTTTTACCGAGATACTCAGGAGTGCGTCCGACCATCAAGCCGGCGATAAACACGGAAACAAGGACAAAGACCAGCATGGCGTAAAGCCCCGCGCCAACGCCGCCAAAGATTAATTCGCCGAGCTGAATGTTTAACAAGGGCACCAGGCCGGCGATAGGATTGAAACTATCGTGCATTGCATTGACCGAGCCGTTCGACGCGTCCGTCGTCGCCGTCGCCCAAGTCACAGAGTTGGCGATGCCGTAGCGAACTTCTTTTCCCTCCATATTGCCGGCCGTTTGATCCACGGCCAAACCTTGCATCACCGGGTTGGGCTTGGCCTCGAAGTAATAAGCCGTCGTCACGCCCATAAAAAACAGAATCGCCATCGCCCCGAATAGCGTCCAGCCTTGTTTGGTGTCGCGCGCCATGAGACCGTACATGTAAGTCTGCGCCGCCGGGATCGCGAGGATCGCCACCATTTCTATAAAATTCGCCAGTGGACTTCCTCCTTCGAATGGATGAGCGCTGTTGACGTTGAAGAAACCGCCGCCGTTGGTGCCGAGTTGTTTGATCGCTACCTGTGACGCCGTCGGCCCCATCGCCAGAGTCTGCTTCGCTCCTTCCAAGGTTGTCAGCTCTATATAGGATGAAAAGTTTTGCAGAACTCCCTGCCACACCAGCACCAACGCCATGACGATGGAAAATGGAATTAGCAGATAGATAACGGAACGATTCAGATCGACCCAGAAATTGCCGATGGTTTTGGGCACGCCGGGCTGCAGGCGATAGGTCAACCCGCGCGCAATCGCCAACATGACGCCAATGCCGACGCCGACGGAGATGAAATTATGCCAGGCGAGCCCCGCCATCTGAGTCAGATAGCTCATCGTCGACTCGCCGCTGTAGGCCTGCCAATTAGTATTGGTCGTAAAGCTCGATGCTGTGCCAAATGCGAGGTCCGGCGAAACCGGTCCTAAATTTTGGGGATTGAACGGGAGAACATGCTGCAACCGCTCGATGGCGTAAGTCACGAGCAACGTGATCCCGCTGAAGAGTAGCATCGCAAGAGCGTACTGCTTCCAATCTTGCTGATCTTTAGGATCGACACCACAGAAGCGATAAATCAACCTCTCGATCGGTCCGAAGAAGCGCGGCAAAGGCCGCCGGTCGCCCTCGAAGATCCGAAACATGTAAATGCCGAT
>CAMLCX010000025.1 GCA_946478635.1 uncultured Pseudomonadota bacterium | reverse complement strand
CTCCTGTCCTTGCTCCCACGCCACGCCCAACGCGGCATAGCCGCCGGGGCCCGGCAATTTTTCCGGAAACATGCGCGGCAGCACGAAAAAAATCCAGTACGGAATGCCGGCATCGTATTCGGCGCCGATGGAGCCGTATTTGAAACGCATGTCCGGAGTAGCCGTTACCCACGCCGGCTGCGGCTCCTCGCGGAGAAACTTGTACCAGCCGATGGCGCCGCCGACCGCGCCCAGCACGATTAGAAGCAAACCCATTTTGAACCAGTTTTTTAGGTTAGGGCCAGCCATCGTTCCTCCATCAATCAGTCGCAGCGCGAACAGGCGTGTTAGAAAGTCTTGAGATATTCGACCAACGCATCTTTATCCGCGCCGGACAATTCGGTGCCGTAGTGTTTTCCTTCATGGCCCTGGTTGGAATTGCCCGGCTCTTCCGTATTGTAGTGAAAATACTTGCGGTCTTTCTCCTCCGCAACGTCGGAAACAAAACCAACCTTCTTCTGATCATAGACATCGTAACCGCGATAAAATGTTTTGGGGCGTTGCGCGCTCGGTTCGAGCAAGTCGCGCAGGGTCGGCACCGAACCGTTGTGCAAATAGGGCGCGCGTAACCAGATGCCGTCCAGCGGGCTGTTGGCATAACCGAAAGTCTTGCGAAAATGGCTAAACCGCTCGTCCCCATAGCCCGCAAAGATCAGATTCTGATTGACCGCGACGTCAACCGTGTAGGAGTCGAGCCGGTGTCGATCCGTGCCGATTTCGTCCACCGGCACGACTTTGCCGACGTATTCGCCGCGAAAATCTTTGCCATCGGCGCCGTGGCATTCGGCGCAATATTTCTTGTAAACCGGCGCGCCCAGCGCGGCCACATCCTTATCGATCTTGAAAGGATAGACCGGCGCGTCGAGCTTGCGCAGCCAATCGGCAACACGCTTCAAGTTTTTTCGGTCGCCGGTAGGGGGAGTGATTCCTGTGCCCATGGCGGCGCTGCGATTGCGCTCTTCCAACGACACATTGTTACCGTCCCAATGCAAATTCATCTTCAAAACTTCGCGTTGTCCCTGGTTCCAGATCGATGGAAAATCCGTCGTGCCGATCCTCTCCTCCTTGGCAAGCTTCTCGGGCGGAAAATTAAAATACGCTTTCAACGGATTGAATGTATCCACTCGTCCCGGACCCCATTCGGGTTGCTCGGCGATAAACTTCAGCCGATCGCGCAGTGTGAGTATCCGCTCGCGCATGTAATAAATACCGTAGAAGCGCAAAACGAGTCGATCGATAAGCGGCAAGTCGCCGAGCCCCTCGCGCTGCCGAATGATTTTGATCTGGCGCAAAATGTCTTGAGGGGTAAACCGCCGATCTTCGCCGGTCGCGAAGAGAAACCTCATGAAGGCGCGAAAGTCGAAAGTATTGGCGGGCATCGCGGCGTACACCGCCCGTTCGCTCTGCGGAGTCTCACGAACGGTTCCGGCATGGCAAAAGGCACAGTTAAGCCAAACAACGTCGAAGCCGAGATAACGGCGTTGCGACATGCCGACCGGAAGCTGTTTGCCCTTCTCGAAAACGAAGCCGACGGACTCCCATCCTTTGCCGCCCTCCGGCAGCCTGTCTTGAAACAGCTCCGGGAGCGCGCGCCAAATCCAATACGGCACGCCGAACTCGTGTTCGCTGCCAAGCGAACCGTATTGAAAATGTTCCACATCGTTATTGTACGCAACCGCGGTATCGGCGCCGAATCGGCCGATCAACCACGCTCCCGCCAGCACGAGTACCGCGGCCAACATCAAGCTTAGAAGTCCAAGGAGGTGAATGAATTTCTGGATCGGCGACATAAGCCTTGCTCCTCATGAATCATCGAGCGAGTGAAACCGATGGGCCGTGCGGCAGCGGCGGACGTCGGACGAGCGAGACGTCGAGACTGGGTACGGGAGATCCGGCGAAAAACAGTTGGAGCACAATCAAAACACTTTGAAGGGGCGGCGACCGGCGCAAAGATGCCGCGAGGCGATCGCCGGACAAACCTGACTCATCAATCGCATGCTCGCTCGTTCTCTAGAATTTCAGCGCAAAATCGATCAAACGAGCCTTGTCCCAATAAACTTTCCCGAGGTAGAAGCCCGGCTCGATCTCGCGGATCTCGTCGCGTATCCACTGTGCGAGGGTCGAGGTGTCGGAATAGTCCAAAACGATGCACTCTTTGCCGTCGAGCCAGCTGGGCCCTTTGTAAACTTTCGCGATGATAGCGTTGAGGCCGAAAGGCAGAATCCTATTCTTGAGTAGGCCTTTTTGCCGATCGAAAACCTTTCCCTGCCAAGCGAAATGACTGACAAACTTGGCAATGGTCGGGCTGAACCGCGTTCCGGGGGCGACAATCGCCGTGCCGTCGGCCTCGCCGTCCGGAATGTCTCCCACCGGACTGTTGGTAAAAAGAGTGTCGAGCTCGGATTGCGACAAGCTTAAAAGCTTCGCTATGTCGTACGCCATGCCCCCTCCTCAAATTTGTTTTGGATTGCAATCATCGGATGCGGCGCAGCCGTTCAGACACGCACCGATCGGTGAAATCCACTGTCACATAACTGGCTGGCGCGCGTCAAGAAAATTTTCCGCCCCCGGGCGGGGCGTGCGATCAACAAATTGCGCGACCCATCCCTGCGAAGAACGCGTGAATTGCGAATCGAAGAAAGTTTTGGCAAATTCAAAAACAAGGAGCGCCTGATGAGAACAAAGACAGCCATCCTTTCGATCGCCGAGCTCAAAGCGGAAGATTTGCCGAAGCTTCGCGAAGCGTTTCAAGCTCTTCCCGGCGTCGGAAAAATCGATTTCAGTTTAGAGCGAAGCGTTGCCGTCCTCGACTTCGACCCGAGCCGATCGCACATTGATGACTTCTTGCGCGCGGCGCTAAAGGCAGGATTTCAGGTTCTCTAAATAACAAGGGCGGGTTTGATACCCGCCCTACTTTGATCCTTGAACAATCGAACCGTTGATTGCGATTTCTAATCGCCCGCGATGGTCATCTGCGAAATCTTGAGCGTCGGAGACGCTATCCGCCCGCGCATTTCAAGATCGTTCCCCACCAACTCGATGTTCTGGAGCATTTCCTTCAGATTGCCGGCGATGGTGATCTCTTCGACCGGATAGGCTAGCTCGCCGTTTTCAATCCACAAGCCCGCGGCGCCGCGCGAATAGTCGCCCGTAACCATGTTGACGCCGAAACCGATCATCTCGGTGACATAGAGTCCATTTTTTACCGTGCCGATAATCCGTTCGGGAGAATCTTTGCCGGGGAGGAGATAGAAGTTCGCCGGCGCCACGCCGGGCGGATCACCGACGGATCGCGAAGCGTTGCCGGTGGAAGCCAGTCCCAATTTCTTGCCGCTATAGGTATCGAGCAAGTAGCTTTGGAGTTGCCCCTTTTCGACCACGGTTTTCTTCCGCACCGGCAATCCTTCGCCGTCAAAGGGCTTCGAGCCGAGCGCGCCTGGAATCGTGCCGTCGTCGATCACGGTCAGACAATCCGAGCCGATTTGCTCCCCGAGTTTTCCGGCCAAAAACGACGCGCCTTTGTAGAGTGAATATCCGGACAACGCCGACGCCAAATTGCGCAGCAACGACGCGGCCATCTCCGGATCAAAAACGATCGGCGCCTCGCAGGTTTTAATCTTGCGCCCGCCGAGCCGCCGCAGAACGCGCTGCGCCGCTCGGTCGCCGACGCTCCTCGGCGATTCGAGCTTCGCGAATTTCCGATTGGACGAGTACCAATAATCGCGCTGCATGGAGCCATTGTGGGAAGCTACGGGCGACACGGAGTAGCCGAAGGTCGAGCCGGAATATTCGCCGGCAAAACCCTGGCTGCTGGCGTACAGCACCCGACCGAGTTGATTGGAAAACTCAGCGCCTTCCGAATTGGTAATGCGTGAATCGTAACCCAAGGCCGCTTTCTCCGTCTGCAACGCAATGTCAATCCGTTCGTCGACGGTGACACTGCGCGCCGATTCGTCGACCAAGTCCAACTGCGGCAACTCTCGCGCAAGGACGCTTGCTTCCGGCAAGCCACCGTGCGGGTCTTGCGCAGTCACCTTGGCCATTCTTGCGGTATCGTCGACCAATTTTTCGATGGCGTTTTTCGAAATGTCGGATGTCGACGCGGATGCGGAGCTGTGTCCGAAAAAAAGCCTCAACCCAAGGCGCTTTTCGCCCGCCTGGCTGATCTTCTCGACCTCGCTCATGCGCACGGTGACAAAAAACGATTCGCTTTCCGCCATGACGACGTCGCCCTGCGAAGCGCCCTTGGCCTTCGCCATCGATAAAATCTCTTGGCCCAATTCCTGGCTTAACTCCAGTCGCTCCATTAATCACCCTATCAAGGGTTCAAAATGTTCAAGTCGTTGAAGCCCTTCAAAACGTCTCGGAACGGTTTGAACGATTTGAACTTTTTGAACAGCTTGAACCCAATTCTTAGTTAAGTCTTCGTCCCGCCCACCGTGAGGCCGTCGATCTTGATCGTCGGCAGCCCGACGCCGACGGGCACCGATTGGCCATCTTTGCCGCAGGTGCCGACTCCTTCATCGAGCTTCAGATCCGATCCGACCATCGTGACACGCGTCAAAACATCAGGGCCGTTGCCGATCAACGTCGCTCCTTTGACCGGCCGGGTAACCTTGCCGTCTTCAATCAAATAGGCTTCACTGGCCGAAAATACGAACTTTCCGCTTGTAATATCCACCTGGCCACCACCGAATGAAACCGCGTAAAGGCCTTGTTTCACCGAACGAATGATGTCTTCCGGCGCTGATTCGCCGGCGAGCATGAACGTATTGGTCATGCGCGGCATGGGAATATACGCGTAGCTCTCCCGCCTCCCGTTGCCGGTTAGCGGCATTTTCATCAGGCCCGCGTTGAGCTTGTCTTGCAGGTAGCCCTTGAGGATCCCCTTTTCGATGAGCACGGTTCGATTCGTTGGTGTGCCCTCATCGTCGATATTGATTGAGCCGCGCCGTGATGGAATCGTGCCGTCGTCGACGACTGTGCACAATTCCGACGCAACTTTTTGACCGATGCGATCCGCAAACGCCGAGGTCTTTTTGCGATTGAAATCTCCCTCAAGGCCGTGGCCGATCGCTTCGTGCAGTAAAATTCCCGGCCAGCCGGCCCCAAGCACGACATCCATTGTGCCGGCCGGCGCGTCGATAGCGTCGAGATTGAGAATCGCCTGGCGCGCGGCTTCGCGGGCATAGCGCTGCCAGTCCTCATTATCGACAAAAAAGCCATACTCGACCCTGCCGCCGCCGCCAAAACTGCCGATCTGACGATTGCCGTTCTCTTCGACGATGCAAGTGACATTGAGACGCGTGAGCGGTTGAATGTCCCCCACCCTGACGCCCTGTGATGTGGCGACATAGATAACCTTGTATTCGCTGCCAAGCGACACGAAAACATTTTTGACGCGAGTGTCCAGAGCGCGGGTAAATTTGTCGATCTCGTAAAGCAGCTCGACTTTGCTCTCCAGAGGGATGTCGTTGACCGGGGTTTTTACCGGGTAAAGGTCATGCGCTTGGACATGCGGCTGGCCGATCAGCGCGGGTGTTCCGGAATGATTTTGCGCGATATAGCGCGCGGTCCGCGCGGCAATCTCGAGGTTCTCAATGGTGATGTCGTCGGTGTAGGCATAACCGGTCTTGGTATCCGCCAGCACGCGCACACCGACGCCATTGGCTGTGGACTGAGAACAGTTTTTCACCATCCCCTCTTCGAGGCCAACCGCTTCATTGCGCCGATATTCGAAATAAAGATCGGCGTAATCAGCCTTCTTGCTTAAGGCGGCGTCAAGTATTTTTTCGAGGTCTCCGGTGCCAATGGCAAAATTATCGTTGAAAAATGTCGCCGGTAGATTTGTCGTAGCCATTTCGCCTCCCATACTTGAATTTTTAGCATTAAACAGGTTTCAATGTAACCGAATCCAACCTCGTCATCGCTGGCTAGCATTGGCATCAAATTAGGTTGATCGTCACAGGTTGTTGGGTTAGTATTCGCCTATCCAAAACGGAGCGGAAAATCATGGCGCAGAAAAAAATCGTCCACATCGTCGGCACCGGAACCATCGGCGAGCCCCTCGTTGGCATCTTGTCGACGCTCAAGGAGCAATTCGGCATCGACGAAGTCACGTTTCACAAGCGTACCCCTCTGCTGACCGACCGCTCCAAGGTCATTGTCTCGTGCAACAAGGGCGCGAAGCTCGCCGTCGACAAGGATCGTTGGCAAAAGTTCGTCGAGATGGGTATGCAGCCCAGTCTGGAGGCCGAGGAAGCAATCGAGCGCGCCAACGTGATTATCGATTGCACGCCGGTCGGCAATGAAAACAAGGAGAAACACTACAACAAATACGCCGGCAACGGCCGCGGTTTTATCGCCCAAGGTAGCGAAGACGGTTTCGGCAAGAAGTATGCGCGCGGCATCAACGACAAAGCTCTCGAACAAGGCAAAGACCAGTTCATCCAGGTGGTCAGCTGCAATACCCACAACCTGGCGGTGCTCATCGATACCATCGCGCTCGGACCGGAAAAGGAAGACAACCTCGACGAAAGTCATTTCGTCTGCATGCGCCGCGCCAACGATTTGAGCCAGGAAGGCGATTTTATCCCGGCGCCTGAAGCAGGCAAACACGACGACCCGCAATTCGGCACACACCAAGGTCGCGATGCGCATTACTTGTTTAAGACTTTGGGCTTGGATCTGAACATTTATTCATCGGCATTGAAGCTGAACACCCAGTACATGCACACCATCCACTTCAATCTCAAACTTCGCCGAGGCATCAACAAGGATGAGCTAATGCGCCGTCTCCAAGGCAACTTGCGTGTCGCGCTTACGAATAAAAAATCATCGGCTTCGGTCTTTTCGTTCGGCCGCGACCACGGCATGTTCGGCAGGATTTTGAATCAGACCGTGATTGTGACCCAGAGCATCGCCATGAGGGGCGATCGGGAAATCATCGGCACTTGTTTCACGCCTCAGGACGGCAACTCGCTGTTGAGCAGCATCGCGGCAACACTGTGGTTTATGTATCCAGATTCTTACGAGGAAAGGCTCGCGGCCGTTAAACCTTATTTCTTCAACGAAATTTAATCGCGGCGCTTCGCTTGATTGGGAACGGGCGGTCCTCGCTCTTTTTATTCCGCAACCCGTTCTGTGGTAATCCCGTCAAAGCGAACTCTGTCGCCCGTTTGAATCCCCTGCCGTTTGGCCAGGCCACCGTTGATTTCGAGCACGAATTGGCTCGGAACACCCACGGAACGCGCGTCGAGAGAAAAAGGCACGGTCTGCTCGATAATGCCGACGATCTTGCGTTCGCGATCGATGAAGATCATGTCCAGAGGTATCGGCGTGTTCTTCATCCAAAATGTCTGCGGCGACTCGGCGGGGAACAAGAAGATCATGCCGCGGTCGCTGCCCAGCTCTTTGCGATATTGCAAGCCCATCGTTCTTTTTGCCGGCGTGTCGGCGACTTCGACCTGAAAAGCCACCTCGCGCCCAGCTTTGGTTAAAATCGTCACCTTGGGCTGCGCTTCGCAGGCAACGGCGCCCAGCGCCACGCTCACTGTCAAAAAGAATAAAAGTCGCGAACGCATCTTATTTGGCAAGCTGTTTGGCAACGATCTCAGCAATATCCAAGACTTCCAGAGCCGTCTCCGGTTCCTCTTTCGCGGCTTCTTCTGTGATCATGCGCATGCAGAACGGGCAACCGGTCGCTACGGTCTTCGCGCCGGTTTCCTTAAGCTCACGGTAGCGGTTGGTGCTCACCCGCTCGGTGCCCTTTTCTTCCTCTTTCCAAAACTGGCCGCCGCCGGCGCCGCAGCAAAAGCTGTTTTTTTGGTTCCGCCGCGGCTCGGTGAGTTTGGCGCCGCTGCTCCGAATTAACGCGCGCGGCTGATCGAACACGCCGTTGTGGCGCCCCAGATAACAGGGATCGTGGTAGGTCACCGAACCGTTGCCATCGGTCGTGAGCTTGAGCTTGCCGCTCCGAATCAGCCCGTCGATAAATTCCGTATGATGCTTGACGACATAGTTGCCGCCGAACTGGGGATATTCATTGGCAATCGTATGAAAACAGTGCGGGCAGGTGGTCACGATGGTTTTGGGCTTGATCTCGTTAAGCGCCGCAATATTTTCCTCGGCCATCTGCGCGAATAAATATTCGTTGCCCGCGCGCCGCGCCGTGTCACCGGTGCACTTCTCTTCCTTGCCAATGACCGCCCAGTCCACACCCGCCGAGTTGAAGATCGTCGCCAAACTACGCGCGATCTTTTGCGCGCGCGGATCA
Source organism: uncultured Pseudomonadota bacterium (assembly GCA_946478635.1). The sequence goes on along the minus strand of CAMLCX010000025.1, from coordinate 11,408 downwards.
AACGAAACTGCGCAACCGACCCAATAGAGCACTTCCGGATCGGGTTTTTGCTCCAAAGTCGGCACCTCAAATGGCAAATCTTTCGCCCAAGCCAGGCGTTCGTCCGCCGCCATCCCCCAGGGATTGCCGGCGCGCTCCATGTGATTGAAGGTATTCTGCAAACCCTTGGGAAATTGCGCCGCGGTGAGAACTCGCTCGCGTCGCACATCGATGATGTGCAGCATCTGCTCATTCCCTACCGGGCAGATCTCTATGCAAGCATTGCACGTCGTGCACGCCCACGCCGCTTCTTCATTGAGGGCGAAATCGAGCAACGGGCGGGGACTTTCCTGGCCGGCTGAGAATGTGGAAAAAATTTTATTGAGCTCATAACGCTCATTGATGAGGATCGCGGCCGGACTCAATGCTTTACCTGTGGCGGTGGCCGGACAGACGTCCTGACAACGGTTGCACATGATGCAGCTATAGGAATCCAATAACCTCGACCAGGCGAAGTCCTCGAGCTTCGCTGCGCCGAAAACTTCGTCCTTTTCAAAATCCATCGGTTGAAGCGTGCCCGGTTTGTCCTTCTTTAACGCCAGATTGACTGGCGCGAGGAACAGATGGATATGTTTGGAGCGCGGGAAATAGGGTATGAAAACGAGGATCGAACCGAGAGCGCCCCACCAAAAAAAGTGATTGAGAATTTCCAAAGCCTGGGGACTTAGACCGGCAAAGACCGACACGAGCGCCGCGCTCACGGGCTCAAATGGATCCGTTCCTTGCGCGGCCAGCTGGGTGGTCTTGAACAAGAGCCGGCAGCCGACGTGAAAAATGATAAACCCGGCGACCACGCTGGAGTCACGAAAAATGCCCGCGCGCACCTCCGGCTGCACCGGCACATTGGCCGGGAAATGGAAGTCCTTGGGTCGCACAATCAGACGTCGCATCACCATGCCGATGATTCCGATCAACACGCCCGCGGTCAGTAGATCAGCGGTTAAATTGAATGGGGTCCATGCTCCGCCGCGCGCGTGAACGCCAAAAAACCCTTCGAGGACATCGACCAAATTGACCAGAAAGTAAAAAACAAAGCCGTAAAATATGAGCGCGTGTAGAAACGACACGATCGGTCGAGTCTTGAACACGGACTGCTGCGTTAAAACGATCCAGAACGCGCGCTGGATTCGCGCGGCCAGATTATCGAAACGCGCGTCGGGCTTGCCACGCATGATCGCGCGATAAACAGCCTGAAATTTTGTCGCACCATAGTAAAGGGATCCCGATGCGAGCAAGATAAAGGCAAGTTTTTCAACTAAGGTCAGCATAGCGGTGTCATCGATCTCCATTCACACTTCTTAACCGTGCCGCAAAGCGGTGTCAAAACCAGCGTAAACTTTGCTTGGCCGGAGCCAATCCCGCCAAGTTTATCCTGTAACGTATTTGAATTTTCCGAGGCGGTAAGCGTCGTGCTGGCCTCACTCCGGATAAGATTTGCGCGGGTCAGGTACAGATTGATACACCAGCGCGGCCTGGCTCAGTCAGTTTCATCCCGGAAACCCCAATCGTTTTGAAAGCTCGGCGCCGGCCTTTAAAAGCACCGGCGCGATGTCGTTATTCACTGCGTCATCGAGCAAGCGATGCGCGGGCCCTACCACGGCCAGCGTTCCAATAAGCGATCGAGTGTAATCACGAATCGGCACCGCCACAGCATTCACGTCTTCGGCAAATTCACCGTGCTCAACCGCATAACCGGACTCACCGATGATCTTCATCTGGTCGCGCAGAACGTCCCGTTCGACGATGGTTCGATCAGTGTAGCGTTCCAACCGCTCGGGCAGGTCTTGCCCGGGCGTCCCCTCGGCTTCAAATGCCAGATGAACTTTGCCCGCCGCAGTGCAGTGGGATGGGAGCACCGTGCCGAGGAACGACACCACCCGCACTGTGCGCGCGGGTTCAACAAAATCGAGCGGGATGACTGCGCCGCCCTTTCGAATGGCGACGTATGCGCTTTCTTTGGTTGTCTTAGACAATTCCTCGAGCACCGACCGGGATTGTAACAGTAGCCCCATTTGATGAATAAAAGTCTGGCCCAACTGTAAACAACGAAGGCCCAACCGATAGTTTTCAGTGATTTTGTTCTGCTCGATATAACCACGCGCCTCGAGCGTTGCGAGGAGCCTGAAAACGTTATTCTTATGGAGTTTCAAGCGTTTGCTTAGCTCGGTTACGCCGACCTCGTCGACATTTCCGTGAAACTGCTCCAGCACATCGAGCGCATGTGAAACAGATTGGATAACGTAGTTGGATTTCTCGCGCCGAACCATGTTTCCTCCAGACTATTTATAGCCGCAAAAATACTCTGCGCTTTTAACTAAACCAAGAGCAGTTCCAAAAAAGCGTTTTAAGCTAACTCAGCTTTAAAGGCGTGTCAAACGTAAATAGCTGCCAGCAAATTGACGATGCCGCGCGCGATACCCCGCCCATAAACTTGGGGAGTTAGACGTCCCTGATCTTGGGATTCATCGCTGTCTGTTTTTAAAATATTGACACGAGTGATATTGCGGGAACAATTTCCGCCAATTTCGTAATTGGGTACTGATGATTAACATCACTTAATTTGGGAAAGCATTGAAACCACACAATTGTGACACAAGCCCGGATACTTGACCGGAAAAACTCAATCCGGCAATATGGCGTTATGCAGTTACGGTTGGAACCCTTATTCCCATCCACGAGCCGAGGGTATTGGCGCCCAAGACAGCCTCTACACCGTGGCTGATTTAGGTCAAACGCTCAAGAAATCAAGGCCATAGGTGGTAATCCTATGGCCTTTTTTATTTTTTAACAGATGATTCAACCAAGTTACAAAGAATTTTGCCGGCTCGTAACCCAGGGCAACTTGATACCCGTATATCAAGAGTTGCTGATGGACCTTGAGACACCGCTTTCATTTTTTAAGCGCCTCGAGCGCGATAAATATTCTTTTCTGCTCGAAAGCGTGGAGGGCAGCGAGCGCTGGGCTCGTTATTCATTTCTGGGCACCCGGCCGCAGCGGATTTTCAAAGCCCACGGCAATAAAGTTGAAATCACCGAGCATGGCAAATCCCGTCACTTGACGTCAGATGAACCGCTCAAAATCCTGGAGCAGTTGTTACATGGATATCGCCCGGTTACGGTACCGGGCGTTCCACCCTTTTTCGGCGGAGCGCTGGGCTACGTGTCCTATAACGCCGTCACACAATTTCACGCGATCGCCAATGACAAAGTCGACCCGCTCGGATTGCCGGAGATATTTTTCGTTTTTGTGCAAACACTGGTCGCCTTCGATAATTTAAAACACACCATCAAAGTTATTGATAACGTTCACATCGATGACCGAACCGATCTCCGCCGCGCCTACGACGCCTCGGTAAACCGCATTCGCAAGGTGATATCGAGTTTGCAAAAAAAACCGCGAGGAATCGAGCCGAGAGATCTGACTGAAGCCCAGGGCACCCGTAAATTTCGCTCCAACTTAACTCAGGCAGGATTCGAGAATGCGGTCAAGAAGGCGAAGGAATACATCAAGGCCGGCGATATTATTCAGGTCGTTCTTGCTCAGAGGCTCGAAACTGAAACCCGAACCGATCCCTTCGAGATCTACCGAGCTCTCCGTTTCATCAATCCTTCCCCCTACATGTTTTATCTCGAGCTGGAGGATCTCCGCGTCATCGGTTCTTCCCCGGAAACCATGGTCCGGCTCACGGGGGATACCATTGAACTCCGGCCCATTGCCGGAACTCGCCGGCGTGGCGCGACGCCCGAAGAGGAACGCGAGCTCGAAACGGACCTGCTTGCCGACCCGAAAGAACGGGCGGAGCACATCATGCTCGTGGATCTCGGCCGCAACGACGTCGGCCGGGTCGCGGAAATCGGCACCGTTGAAGTCAACGAATTGATGGCCATCGAACGGTATTCCCATGTCATTCATATTGTTTCCAACGTGCGCGGGAAGTTATCGGCCGACAAAACTGCTTTCGACCTTTTCGTCTCGGCGTTTCCGGCCGGCACGGTTTCCGGCGCGCCGAAAATCCGCGCCATGCAGATCGTCGGCGAGCTCGAACCGCAAAAGCGCGGGCTTTACGCCGGCGCCATCGGTTACTTCGGCTACAACGGAAATTTGGACACTTGCATCGTCATCCGAACAATCATCATGAAGGGGAAAAAAGTCTACGTCACCGCCGGAGCCGGTATCGTCGCAGATTCCGATCCAAAGCTGGAGTACCAAGAAACGCTCAACAAGGCGCGCGCCATGCTGAAAGCCGTCGAGTTGGCCGAGCAGTGGAGGAAACGATGATTCTGCTGATCGACAACTACGACTCCTTCACCTACAACCTGTATCACTATCTGGGCGAGCTTGGCGCCGACGTCAGAGTTTACCTAAACGACAAAATCACCCTCGATGAAATCGAAGCACTGAAACCGGAAAAGATCGTTGTTTCTCCCGGTCCGTGTACCCCCAGAGAGGCAGGGATCTCCTGCGATGCCATCAAGCGATTCGGCTCGCGTGTTCCCATGCTGGGCGTTTGTTTGGGTCACCAGTCGATTGGCGCCGCCTTTGGCGGAAAGATTGTGCGTGCGCCGTCCATCATGCATGGAAAGCTTTCCGCGGTCACCCATGACTCGCAGACGATTTTCCGCGAAGTGAAAAGTCCCTTCAATGCCATGCGTTATCACTCCTTGGTCATCGATCCGAAAAGTTTGCCGGCTGAGTTGATGGTCAGTGCGTGGACGAGCGACGGCGTCATCATGGCCGTTCGCCATAAATCCCTTGCGATTGAAGGCGTACAGTTTCACCCCGAGTCGATTCTCAACGAAGAGGGCAAGAAAATTCTCAAGAATTTTCTCGATTACTACTGATTGCCGCGCCATGAAGCTCCTCTGTTTTCAAGCCAAAAAGTTTCGTTGGAAGACGCATTCGAAATCCCTCGCCGAAGTTCCTGACCAAGAGGTCGAGCGGGAAGTGGAAGAAACGCTGGTGGTTTTTGTTCATGCGGAAGTCTCGGATGCGGCGAGCAACCGATCTCCTTCGGTGCTACGGCAGTCCATCAAGCACCTCAAGTGGCTCGCCAACAAACGCGCGTTGAAGAATATCGTACTGCACTCCTTTACCCACCTCGGCGGGGAGACGGCGCCGCCTCCATCGGCCGAATTGTTACTCAATGCCGTTGCAGGGCGTCTGCGTGAAACCGGCTACCAAGTTTTTGTTACGCCCTTCGGTTATTTCTGCGAGTGGGATTTGAGCGTTCACGGCGAAAGTCTCGCAAAAGTCTGGAAAGAAATTCACTAGACCAGGCAAGACGAAATAGCCGTTCAGGGTCGTAAATCCGGAGGAAGCCTCCTGCAACTTCCCGTCCGGGAAGACGGATACACGGTTTGCGCGCAAGCGGTTGTCATGTTCATTGAACCGCGGGTTTCCTAAATACCATTCGAACGTTGCTAAACGCGTGTTATAATAGGCCAAAAGCAGAAAACTTGGAGACGCATATGAATTTATATCGCGCTAAAACCACTAGTTGGATCTTGGTTCTTCTGATTTCGCTGACCGTTTTTGCGTGTAAGGACGGAAACAAAGACGGCGCGACAAAATCCGAGCTCAAAGATCTCCCTGATCTCAATGAACAAACTAAAGCTTACGTGACAACCGCGGCTACCAAGGTTCGGAGCGGACCCGGAACGCAATTCCGTCCTATAGCCGAGATCGGCCTGGACGCCAAGGTAAACGTGGTTGGCAGAGACGGGGAATGGGTGCTGATCGTTTCCAAGAAAGGTAACGCGCCCGGTTATATTGAAATGGCGTCGGTCACACCATGGACGGGCGAAATCACAAAAGACACCGCCCCACCTGCTGTAGAAGGCCGCTACGAAGCGCTCGCGGATACACAGGTCAGAAGCGGCCCCGGGCTGCACTATCCGGTTGTGGCTAGTATTTCCAAGGGAACAAAGCTCAATGTTGTCGAAGAAGACAAGGGCTGGCTTAAAGTTGAATCGAAGCGCGGCAATAAGCCAGGGTACGTTGAGGCGAGTTTGACAAAGCCCGCCGCAGGGAAGTGATGCCGTCCTCGATTTAGCGCCAGCTTCATTTTTTCAAAAAGCGATGGCGTTGCCCCGTTAGAGCTTTAGCGCGTGGCGGCGGTGCCGCCGAGAATTCGTTCCTTGCTTTCGTGATCGAGCTCTAACTCGCGCACGGTTTCGACATATTTTTTTAGCTCCAGCATTCCCTTTTCCCTGTCGGTATTCACTCCGGTAAAATCTTTCGGGTAGTCCCTTGCGAACACCAATTGTTCGGGACGCATGCCTTGATCGATGCCCGCTTCGTCCATGTCGCGCAGTTACAAATCAAGATCGTAAAGCCGTTGATGCATCGTCGTTGCCGGTAGTGCGCCTTCTTTAAAGCAGGGTCTTGCCGGTTTCCGAGTACAAGCCGCGCTTTTTCGCCAATTCGACTGGAATGTAATGACGCTGAAAGTCGACAACCATAAACGCGCCCTTCCCTTCATTGTCTCGGTGCATCGCCGCGTGCTCGTTCACATGGAGCCCAGGACGTTCGCTTTCTTTACCATGCACAGATCCTTTTCCCCAGTTTTTTGCTCACGAATGAATTTTCCCTCAATGTTACCCAATGCGCCGCAGTTCACTCTGCAGCGCCAACCCCGATTTAGACACCATCCCGCTATCGCCCGATTTCCCGCCCAAAATTCCACCAGCGGATTCTTTGTGCCCGTTCCCAAATAAGCGCGAGGAGAATGGTTTTTTCGGAGAGAAATTTATTGCAACCAGTGACAAGGCATTGCCATGTCCGACAGCTCGATAATCGCTAATCGACAGCGCAACTGCTGTCGATCAGGCGTATTCGCCACGCGCGCGCAGCGAACTCATGCTCGACGCGAGGGCGGGCAAGGAGAATTTACCAAAGTGGCGCTGTAAACGTTCTGAACAGTATTCTTGTAAACACATATTTTCCAGCTGCTTCAAAGTGACGGAAACGTACAGGAAATTTGTCGCTAATCAACACGTCGTGCAATCGGGAATGGTACAGACGTTGCGTCACATAACTCCGATCGAAAACGAGGTTCGCATGCTAAATACTTTTAAATCTGTCCCAGTGATATTGCTCGCACTCCTTGTCGGCCGCCCGGTTTTCGCCGGCATGGTTTCATTTGATTTCGACGAAATACATAGCCAATCAAAAAAAGGGCCTGCCGCCCCGGACATCGAACTCTACATGGAGAGCCTATTTGGATCCGATCTTTCGGTAAGCCCGAACGCCGCGTTCGGAAGAAGGGCCGGTAGTGCGGTGACGAGTCTGCTACAAAGTCCCTCGGCGACGCTCGGCATCAGCAACGGTTATCTCAAGGCCGGCAAGGGAAAGGGTTCTGGAATATCATTCGACTTCGGCGGCAACACGATTCATTCATTCAGCGTTGACTGGCTGCTCGGAAAGGGCGGCAAGAGCTTTGCCATCTTGGCTGACGGCGTTGTCATTAATCAGCAGACCCTATCGAAGGCTCAGAAAAAATCGGGAGCTTCCGGACATCAAAATTCATATTTCTTTGACACCCCGATTCATAAATTAGAATTCATTGGTTTGAAAAAGAAATCCTTCGCCATCGACAATCTTGTCATTAACATTCCCCTGCCCACAGAAGAAGAAATCGAAGAAGGTGAGAATTCCAGCGAGCAGAGCGAGGGCAACAATAATCAGAACGCCGGCGGCCAAAATGAAAACAACAACCCCGGTGAGACCAATCTGCTTCCTAGCGTTTTGGATAACCCGCCGACAGGAGACGAAAACGAAATTATACAAGCCGCCGCCGCGGCGGTGCCGGAACCTTCTTCGTTGTTGATGCTCGTGGTCGGCTTGTGCGGCGCATGGGCGTCGAGAAAATTCGGCAGCCAGCGATCCGCGTAAATAACGAAGACTCTACCAATGTCATTTTTGAAGGGGCCCGCCACAGTTAAACCCTTCCCGCAATAGCGACGCCTATGACGGCATCACAAAAACATCACCTCACTTTGACGTGCGCGCAGGGACAAACCCTAGGCTGACCGCCACGCCGACCGCTCCTATAAGACTGAGCCACGTAAACGCAAATCTTTGCGCTTCAGCGTAAACAGCCGCTGCCGCCCAAAGCTCGCGTCCTCCTTCTATCTCCATGAGCGCGACGGTAAGAGTCGTGCCGATCGTGCCGGCCGCGGTACCGAACGAACTGCGCATCGCCGCGAGCACACCGTAATCTCCTTGATCTACCGCCGCGAAGGCGATCTTCTGGTTGGCCGGAGTTAAAAGACCGATGCCCGCGCCAATCAGCGCCAAAACTGCGGCGACCGTGGTGATCTCCGTGTCGACTGCCAATCTTGAGTACGCGGCAATACCGCCGACAATCAACACCAATCCGACGTTCGCAATAGTCGAAGCCTCGATGTGGTCCGCCAACCGCCCCCCAAGCGGCGATGCGATGGCGGTGGTCAATGGCAGAACAGCTAGGAGAAAACCGGACGTCATCCCGCTCGCGCCAAGCACGTTTTGAAGATAGAGCGGCGCGGAGATTGTGATGGGATTGTAAATCGCGTTACTGAGAATCACCGCGGCTAGGGCCGTGACTAACAGCGGGCGCGTAAACATCTTAAGATCGACGAGCGGTCTTGCGGTATGGAGTTCGATCCAAAAAAAACTCACGAGACCCAAAGCCGCAATGAGAAACCAAGCAATGGCCCCCGCCCAGCCGAGATATGATCCAAACGTGAGCGCGACCAAGAGTGCGGGATAGCCGACCAACAACGCCAGAGCGCCCCAGATATCGAAGGGTTCCGGCCGCTGCTCGCCGGGGCCGCGAAAGATCTGCACAACCGCCGCGGTGACACCCAGACCGACGATACAATTCATCCAAAAAATCGCTGTCCAGCCGCCAAACTCGAGCAATAGACCACCCACGGCCGGACCCGTCATGCGCCCGATTGCGATTGCCGATGCGAAAAGTCCGAGCACGCGTCCACGGCGCTGAGGATCAAAACTGGCGGCAAGAATAGCCGTAGACATGGGCAACGCCATCGCAAGCCCGACGGCCATAACCGCGCGCGCTCCGAGCAACTGGATAAATGAGCTCGAGATCCCGCCCAGCCCGGCACCCGTCGCGTACAGAGCCACCCCGATCTTATAGAGCCGCCTTTGGCCAAGGATGCCACCCGCACGCCCAAAGCAAAACGAAAGACTCGATATTGTTACAACTCCCATCAATACGATCCATTGAATTTCGGACAAGCTGTTGCCGAACTGCCTTTGAATCGCCGGCAGCGCGACACCGATGCTGCCGAAGCTGTTAAAAAAGAGAAACGCCGCCAGACAAGTAACCGTGAGAATGGCGCGCTCTTCACGCTCTGAGAAATGTTGGGAGTGGATGCTCAATGGAGTTTATTTCCCATAAAGTAATCTAAGTTACTTTTGAATACCCCACGCGGCGTTTCATGGCCAGCAAAACACGCGATCGAGTGTTCATGCACCGAGTGAAAAATCATTTATGATCACTACTCACAATTTTTGCTGAGTTTCACCATTTTGTTCGACGGCATTCGTCCGTCGAAAGCGCACGCAGGACGGTTTGCCGACCAAAAGCTATCGTAATTTCAACAGCTTAGAATAATCTGGACGTCCCTTAGGCAGTTGGCATATATTTGGCGTCGTTGACCAACAATTGCTTTTGGTAACTTAGGAGACGACTATGGATAGCACGTTTGTCATGATCTTAATGGGTGCCGGGTTAGCCGTTGCGCTGCTCGGGATGTTTCTCGTCGCGTCGGAGCGAGAGCTAAAAGCAAAAAGACGCGAGATCGAAATATTGATAGACAAGTTTGCGAATACACCTCAAGACGGTGCTCCGACGCAGCCCATCCAACCTGAAGCCCAACATGCGGAAATCGCCGACTTGCGGGCGCAAAACCGCGATCTTAAAAATCAGCTGGCCGCGTTATCGGCCGACCTGGAGCAAAGCCGAGACGCCGTGAATGACCTGCAAGCCTCACAGCGCATGGATGCGAGCAGCGAAATCGAGAAGCAGGAATTGCGCGCGGGCCATGACCGGCTCAGCCGGGAAGTGAATGAGCTACGCAGCCGTCTCACCGCCAGCGAAACACAACTCCAGAGCGCGCTTTCGCAGAACCCTGAACAAGGAAATGCTCGGATGCAAGCCGAGATCGATGGCCTTAAACGCGCAATCAACGAAAGGGATGCCAAGCTTGACGAACTTGAAAGGGCCCGGCAAAACCTCCCCGACTTGAACACGATCGAGGCCAGGCACCGCGAGGAGCGAGAAACTCAGCAGCAGCGCATCACGGATCTCGAAAGACAGAGCACGATCAATGCGGAGAAACTAATTGAGTTGCAGACCCTCCGCGATCGTTTGGTGGAAGCCGAAGGCATCCATAACTCACTCCGTCAGGAAATCCGCCGTCATGAAGAGGAAATTCCGCGCTGGCAGGCTCGCATCGCTGCGGCCGAAGAGAATCGCCGGCAGCTCGCCGCGCTGCAAGCCCCCTGCGATGAACTGCTCTCGAAGCAAGCCGCGCTGGCGGATCGCCAGCGCCAACTTCAGGAAGAACTCGTATCGTTCGCTCGCCTGATCGCTACGGCAACTGACGGAACCCAGCGGCCGAATAATCCAGTTCATGCCGATGCGGAAGGAAGCCCCGAGTCGAATGCCTCCCCAGAATCAGCGACACGGCCGATTTCCACGGGGCATTTCTCAAACTTGCGGAGCAGCGATACGGCGCTCGAAATGCGCACGACACAAGACCTTGATCTGCAACCGACGGGGAATCCCGCGGCCACACAAACGGGCGGACGCCGCTTCGGGCTTCTAGGAGTTCTTTTGTTATTGGCCGCGGCAGGCGCTTTCGGTTTTAAGGTCTTTATTGCCGACTCCGGGCAATCATCAGGCCCAACAGCCACTGCAAACACAATAGCGGGTGTTTCGCAGGCGGAACCTCCCGCGCCTGTGATGGGCGCAAAACACAGCAACTCGCGCTAGAAGACCCGCCGGCACCGATGCCGGCTCGCATCGACACGCCGCCGGTCAAACAAGCCATTGGAGAGAGCACAGGACCAGCATTAGGCGATAATCGAACGTCAAAACTGGACCGAGCGTCATTGGGGACTTATCAAGTTGTTCGCTCAAGTCGAGTCTACGCCGCGCCCAACGAACTTTCTCGCTCCATCGGAGAGATTGAGCCCGGCGTCAATGTCAATGTCGTCAACAATCGCGACGGCTGGTTAGAAATTCATTCCAAGCACGGTCGCCCGCCCGGATTCATTCGACGCGAAGTCGCCGCTAGAGTTTCAGGCCAAAACTGAATTTCTCCTCAGGTTGATCCGGCGCCGGTACGGTGCCGAG
>CAMLCX010000024.1 GCA_946478635.1 uncultured Pseudomonadota bacterium | reverse complement strand
CGGAGAATTGGAAAAAAGGTCGGAAGTACAATTCAGAACGACGCTGGATCAGCACAGTCTATCACGAGATGGGGCATTATGTGTTTTGGGCGGATGCGGAAAACAAGGCGGACATGTTCGCATCCCGAATGGTGCGCGGGTTGAACCATCACCGATAACACTGATCGAACTCGATATCCCCCTTTCCTGAAACTCAACGGTGCTATGGATTATAAAGATACATTAAATTTACCGAAGACTTCGTTTCCTATGCGGGCAAACTTGCCGCAGAACGAGCCCAAGCAGGTGGAAAACTGGCAGCGTGGGCGAACGTACTTTAAAACTCTTGAGGCGAATGCGCGACAGCCGAAGTTTATCCTCCACGATGGACCGCCGTACGCAAACGGCAACATTCACATCGGGCATGCGCTGAACAAAATTCTCAAGGACGTCATCGTCAAATACCGATCGATGACCGGCCATGCGGCGCCGTTCGTGCCGGGCTGGGACTGCCATGGTCTGCCCATCGAGCTGCAGGTCGAAAAAAACCTTGGGCGAGCGAAGAAGCTCGCCATGAGCAAAGTCGAGATCCGCCGGCTATGTAAGGAATACGCCGAGAAATATATTTCCATTCAGCGCGAAGAATTTAAAAGATTGGGCGTATTCGGCGACTGGGAGAATCCTTACAGGACGTTAGAGCCCGCATATGAAGCGCAAGAAATCCGCGAGCTGGGCAAGATCGTCCAGTCGGGCGCCCTCTACCGTCAGAAAAAGCCGGTTTACTGGTGCGCGTCGTGCGTCACGGCGCTTGCCGAAGCTGAAGTCGAGTACGAAGACCACACCTCGGCTTCGATCTACGTTAAGTTTCCGGTTAAAGATCCAAAAGGACTGTTCCCGATCGCTGCGGATGGCGGAACGTTCTTTGTGATTTGGACCACAACGCCCTGGACGCTGCCGGCCAACCAGGCCATCGCTGTTCATCCGAAGTTCGTCTATCGACTGGTTCAAACCTCCAAAGGCGAATTAATTCTGAATCAAGAGCTGATTGCAGCGGTAATGAAAGCTTTGGCGCTGGAAGCCGGAGACTATAAGGTTACCGAAGGAGCCTGGACCGGTGCGGAGCTTGAGGGCATCGTTTGCCGCCATCCGTGGATCGATCGTGATGCCAAAGTAATCCTCGGTGAATTCGTCACCCAGGATCAAGGCACGGGCGCCGTGCATATCGCTCCCGGTCATGGTCAGGAAGACTATGAAGTCGGCATGCGCTATGGCCTTCCGGTCATGGCTCCCGTGGATCCAGAAGGCAAATTCACTGCTGAAGCCGATGATCTCAAAGGCGAGTCCGTTTTCAAAGCAGACGCTCGGATCATCCAAAAACTGATGGACGCGGGCGCCTTGCTCAAGGAAGACAAACTATCACACAGTTATCCGCATTGCTGGCGCTGCAAGAAGCCGGTAATTTTTCGCGCCACGGAACAGTGGTTTGTTTCAATGACAACTAAGGCGCTCCGGCAGAAGGCGCTCGAGGCCATTGATCAGGTGGGCTGGATTCCGCCTTGGGGCAAGGATCGGATTCGCGGCATGCTCGAGAGCCGGCCCGATTGGTGTATTTCACGACAGCGCTCCTGGGGTGTGCCGATTCCGGCCGTTTACTGCAAAGGCTGCAACGAAGCGGTCCTGACTCAAGCATTGTGTGAGCACGTCGCCGCCATCTTCGAAAAGGAAGGTTCCGATGCTTGGTACATCAGGCCGTTGGAGGAATTGCTGCCAGCAGATTTCAAGTGTCCCCAGTGCGGCGGGAAGGATTTTACTCGCGAGGAAGATATTCTCGACGTTTGGTTCGACTCCGGCGTGAGCTGGGCGTCGGTCGTCGAGCGCGATCCGCGCTTGGGCGGCAAAGCCGCTCTCTATCTCGAAGGCAGCGACCAGCACCGGGGTTGGTTTCACACCGCGTTGCTGACCTCTTTGTCAACACGCGGGCGTGCTCCCTATGAAAGTGTTTTGACGCATGGCTTCACTCTCGACGGTAAGGGCCGCAAGATGTCCAAGTCTTTAGGGAACGTCATCGCGCCCCAGGAAATCATCAAAAAATCAGGCGCAGAGATTCTTCGCCTGTGGGTCGCCGCGGAAGATTTTCGCGAGGACGTGCGCATCTCGGACGAGATTCTGAACCGGCTGATTGAAGCTTACCGGCGATTGAGAAACACGGCGCGGTTCCTGATCAGCAACCTGTATGATTTTGATCCCGAAAGAGATTCAGCGCCGACCGGAGACTTGGACGAAATGGATCGCTGGATTCTCCAGCGGACTCAGACAGTGCTCAGCCGCTGCCGGCAGGCCTACGACGATTACGAGTTTCACGCCGTCTATCACACGCTCAACAATTTTTGCAGCGTCGAGCTGAGCGCCCAATATTTGGATATCGTCAAGGACCGGCTTTACTGCGAGGGGACGAAATCAAAATCGCGCCGCGCCGCGCAGACGACGCTTTATCGGATTCTTGACACGTTGGTGCACCTGATGGCACCGCTTGTATCTTTTACCGCTGAAGAGATCTGGGGCTACATGCCCGACAAAGATCGTCGCCCGCAAAGCGTCTTTCTCTCGCGCATGCCCGAGCCGGATGCCGGCTTGATCGACCAACCACTCATTGACAAATGGGACCGGATCTTCCGCGAGCGCAGTGAAGTGCTCAAAGCTCTGGAGCAAGCACGGACTGCAGGAATCATCGGCCATTCGCTTGATGCCAAGGTTTTATTCTTGTCATCTAACGGCCACCGAGATTCTAGTCTGACAGAACTGCTCAAAAGCGATCGCACGCGCTTGCAGGATTTATTGATCGTTTCTCAGACAAGCGATTTCCAGGATGCCGGCGGCGCTGCAAGCATGGCCTACGACTCGGATCTGTTGAAATGCCGGATCCTGGTGCGCAAGGCCGAAGGCGCCAAGTGCGAGCGCTGCTGGAAGTACGACACGCAGGTTGGCCAGGACAAAAACCACCCGACGGTGTGCGCGCGTTGCGCGGCGGTATTGAACGCCGGAGCGGCGGCGTGAGCCGTAAGTGGAAGATCCTTGGCGGATGGGTGGCGGCAATTGTCGTTGTCGATCAGATCACCAAAGCCATCGTCGACCGCACGATGCCCCTGCACCACTCGATTCCGATTGTCGACGGACTGTTCAACTTCACCTACGTGCGCAATACCGGCGCTGCGTTCGGCATTTTTGCCGGCAGCCATGAAGTATTTCGCCGGCCCTTTTTGATCGGCGTTTCGATCGTCGCGATCGGCTTCATTCTTGTCATGTTAAAACGCTTGCGCGAAGACGCCACCGGACTCGCCACGGCTCTCGCATTTATTCTCGGCGGCGCTATCGGCAATCTCATCGACCGGATCGTCTATGGCGAGGTAATCGATTTTCTCGATGCTTACTGGTCCAACTACCATTGGCCTGCATTTAACGTCGCCGACAGTTTCATTACGATCGGGGTGACGATTACGCTCTTCTACTTGATCAGAGCCAAAGACGAGGACCCGTTCGCGGGCAGCTAGAACGACCGCGGCATGACAAACCGCGGGTGACCAGCGTAAACCGCAATTTATCGCCGGCTCTTGTCCAGTTCAGCGACAAACCGCATATCCAGAAAATCCTCCGCCTTGGCATTTTTTGCACCCGGTTCTTTGTCCGCGACCTCGGCGAGAACCGCTTCCATGCCCTTGCGACTGACATACGGGGGGTACTCCAAGTAGTCGCGGAACTGGCTGTACGTATCCTCCTGGATGTCGGGGTCGCTTACCTTGAGTTGGCGTTGAATCATCCTGAGGGCTGCAGGTTTATTGGCTTTGAAGAGCTGCACGCCCTCGGCGTAAGCGCGCACGACGCGCCGCACGATGTCTTCGTTTGCTTTGATGTAGGATCGGCTGGTGCCTACGGCGACGGAAACGAACTCCGGACCCTCCTTGGCGACATTCATCAGCTCAACGAACCCGGACCGCTTGGCGCGCGCATTGGTCGGCGGCGACATGATTCCCGCGTCGATCTGTCCCGCGACTAACGCCGTATAAATATTGGGCACCTCAAGTAAGGGCAGCAGCTGATAATCCGCAGTCTTCAAGCCGGCAGAGCCGAGAGCGTAGAGCGCTGAGGTATGCGTGGAAGAGCCAACCCGGGTGATGCCGATTTTCTTCCCTCTCAGGTCGGCAATGCGTTTGAATTCGGCCTTCGCCATCAGCGAAAACACCTGCCGATTGGTCGCGCCTGCAACCAAGGCCAGGTTTGCTCCCTTCAAATTGGCTTGCGCCGCGTTGGCGCCGTCCATGAAGGAAAAGGCAATCTCACCGGCAAGAATCGCTTGAATACCACGGGAGCTCGACTGGATATGAATCAACTCGACATCCAACCCGTGCTTCTTGAACAACCCTTCCTGCTGCGCCATGAACATGCCGCTTTGAGCGCCTGTTACCGCCGTCCAATTGATCCGCACCGGTGATTGCGCCGCCGCTTGAGCCGTAAAGCCCGCGAACAAAGTACCGATAATCGAAAGAAGCAATCGCAAATTCATGAAAGTCTCTCCTACAAAATTTCTGCGCCCAAAGGCTCTTAACAGAGACGTTACTCCGAGTCAATTAATTCGCCGCCCACAATATTTGGCAAAGCACGGCGAGAAATGCTAGATAGGCGCCATGAGCAAGAAAATTCATCTCACCCTGGCGACCGGCGACTATGAAAGCATTCGCGCTTTAAAAGAAGGGACGGTTAAACCGGACGGCATCGAATTGACCGTGCTGACCGACATGACGTCCGACATTCGGCATTGGCGCATGCTGCGTAATCGGGAATTCGATGTCGCCGAGTTATCCATGTCCAATTACTTAATGGCGAAGTACACCGGTCTGCCTTTTGTGTCGATTCCGGTTTTTCTTCACCGGCGCTTTCGCCACGGTTTTGTGTTTCTGAACGCCGCCAAGGGCATCGTTAAACCCGCGGATCTAATCGGCAAAAAGGTCGGCCTCAGAAATTTTCAAGCAACCGCAAACCTGTGGATTCGCGGCATCTTAGAGCACGAGCACGGCCTGCCGCACCGCAGTATCAACTGGTACAAGCAGGATGAGGAAGAAGTCGATTGGACACCGCCGCAGGATCTCAAAATTCAACGCATCGCGCCGGGCAAGAGCGTCGAAAAAATGCTCGTCGAGGGCGAGCTCGACGCGCTCATACACCCGGAAGTCATCCAGCCGGTGCTCGACAAGGATAAGAGGGTGACCCGACTATTTCCCAATTATCGCGATCTGGAGATCGACTACTTCAAGCGCACCGGCATTTTCCCGATCATGCACACCACTGCGATCAGGCAGGAAATCGTTGACAAGTATCCCTGGGTGCCGATCAATCTGATGCGTGCGTTCGAAGAGTCGAAGAAGGCGGCCTATAAGCGGATGGAAAACCCGCGCATCGTACCCCTGGCGTGGTTCCGACATTTTTTGGAAGAGCAGGAAGAGCTTCTCGGTACTGATCCCTGGGTTTATGGTCTCGGCGAAATCAATCAAAAATCCCTGTCCAGTCTGATGCAGTATTCCCAGGAACAAGGACTGATTGGACGCAAGATGACCTTGGACGAGCTGTTTATCAATACCGACGCGCATTCTTAGGAAATTGATGTTATGGAAGCGGCAATTATCGCCGGGGTCGGACCCGGTACTGGCGCAGCACTGGCACGGGCTTTCGCCAACGAAGGATACGCAGTTGGGTTATTGTCACGCAACCCGGAATCAAGCGAGCCTGTGGCGGATGAGATTCATTCGAGCGGTGGTACCGTGCTCCGCGTCCAGGCTGACGTCACTGATCGACGCAGCGTCCAAGCCGCAGTGGCGCAAATTCGACAGAATTTCGGGCCAATCACAGCGCTCGCGCACAATGCCAGCGGTTACGGCCGCGGAGACTTCCTGCAAATGGACCCGGATCAGATTCGCCAGTCGTTCGAGACCAATGTCATGGGCGCTGCGCACCTCGCCCAGGCGGTCATCCCGGATATGCTTAAAGTGGGTCATGGCTTCATCTCATTAACCGGGGCCACCGCCGCGCTCCGGGGGAAAGCGGGGTTTGCCCCGCTGGCCATCGGTAAGGCTGGTTTGCGTATGCTCGGGCAGTCACTTGCCAGAGAGTTCCATCCCAAAGGTATTCACGTCGTTCATGTCATCGTCGATGGCCAGATCGATACCCAGCGCCTTCGTTCCCGCGAACCCAATCGGCCAATCGACACGGTCATCCCGCCAAGCGCCATCGCCGAAGCGGTAATTTCTTGCCTGCGGCAACCGCGTACTGCGTGGTCACAAGAAATCGATTTGCGCCCAGCCTTGGAATCGTTTTAGCACTCCCCGGCACAAGACGTTGAACTCACGACCTTATTGTCGTAAATTTTTACAGCCTATTTCAACGTCTTAGCCGAAGGAGGTTGTATGTTCGGTAAGGGAGTGTTTCAAGAAGAAGAAAATCTGCTGCGCGACATTATTCGGAGCATCGATAAACGGGTGGATTATTCCGCCAAAGAAGGCGCGGGAACTCGCTTCACCGTCCACGTCAAACTCCGCGGTCATGAGTCGGACGTTGTTCTTGACCTGGAAGACTTGAAAGCGGCGCGCACCGACATGGTCCGGCGCCATCAGATTCGCCACAAGATCAAAGCTCGCTGCGATCATCTTGATAAATCGCGCTACGGCGACGATGTTCTCGGGTTAAGGCCCGCGAGGATTTTGCGCGCAGCGCCAAAACTCGAGGCGCCGGCGCACCGCGGCGGTTTCGGTCGCGGGCCAAGAAGGTAATCTCGGCAAAGCGAACGGTGGTCGAGATATCGTAACTCCCCGAGGTAGTTGATTCGTATGGAAAAAATAAAGCCTGTTCGCGAAGCATTAGCACAGCATGGGCAACTCATTATGCCCGGAGTTTATGACGCTTTGAGCGCTAAGATCGCCGCACGATCCGGCTTCGAAGTCATTTTCATAACCGGATACAGCCTTTCGGCTACGCTCCTCGGCGAGCCGGACTTCGGCGTCCTGACCCAAACTGAAGTCGTCAACGCCGCCCAGCGCATCTGCTCGGTCGTTGATACGCCGGTCATCGTCGATGCCGACACAGGCTATGGAAATGCCATAAACGTCATCCGAACGGTTGAGGATTTACTACGCGCCGGAGCCGCTGGAATGTTCCTGGAAGATCAGGTGTGGCCCAAGCGCTGCGGCCATATGAAAGGCAAGCAGGTCATTCCACTCGATGAGCAGTTAAAAAAACTACGAGCGGCAATTGAAACTAAACGGGGGCGTGATTTTTTCATCGTCGCACGGACCGATGCACGCCAAGCGCTCGGCTTACCGGCGGCGATCAAACGCGGCATTGCGTTTAAAGAAACCGGGGCGGATGCGGTATTTATTGAAGCGCCGGAATCAAAAGAAGAAATGGCCGAAATCGCCAGAAACGTGCCAGGACCATTGGTCGCCAATATGCTGGAACGCGGTGTGACGCCGCTTATGGGCCCTAAAGAGCTGAAGGATCTCGGCTTCGATTTGATCGTTTGGCCGTTGGCGCCGCTTTATTCAGTCGCTCAATCTTTGACGGAAGTTTATACGACTCTGCGGCGCGATGGTTCGACTCTGAAGATACTCGATAGGTTAATGCCGTTCAATGAGTTTAACGATATCGTCGGCTTGGACGAAAAGTATGCTCTCGACGCAAAATATAAAGGCTAAGCCAACAACAATGACGGCTATGCTTCAAAGCCGCATCGGCATCAAGACATACAAATAGCTATCGACTCCCGCTTTGCGAATAACGCTAGGACTCAACTCATCTTTGAGTTCCATATCAATCTCGCCATCTCCGCCCAGCACACCCAAGACATCGATGAGATAACGCGCGTTAAAACCAATAGAGAGCGGCTTGCCCTTATATTCGGCCTCGATCTCCTCCACGGCCTCGCCTAAATCGGGATTATTCGCAGAAATCGACACTTTACCCTCGCTAAACTCCATGCGAATTCCCTTGTAGCGCTCGCTCGACAGGATCGACACCCGGCGCAAGGCCTGCTGGAGCTCATCGTGTTCGATTTTTACAGTATAAGGATTTCCTTTCGGTATGACCTTTGTGTAGTCGGGAAAATCGCCATCGATCAGGCGCATAAAAAGCTCGATCTTGTCCTTAGTTACGAGCCCCATGTTTTCTTTAAATCCGAGCGACACCGCACCATCATCGCCACTTTCCAAAAGCTTCTTCAATTCCGCTAAACCTTTACGCGGTAAGATCACCCCTTTGGTCAGACCGAAGGATCCAACTGCCTTTTCTTCGAACGCCAATCGATGACCATCAGTCGCAACCATCCTAATGCTGGAGCCCTCACCTTGCTCGATAAACACGCCGTTCAAGCTATAACGCGTCTCATCCGTAGAAACCGAAAATAGCGTACGTTCGATCATTTCGCGCAAAGTAGCAGCCGGAGTCGTCGACAGAGCCTTGCTATCGAACTTGGGAAACTGAGGGAATTCTTTAGCGTCTATACCGACGATTTTAAACACTGATTTACCGCTGCGGATCTCGACCCAATCATTTTCCAAACGCTTGAGTTGTACCTGCTCATTCGGCACTTCCCGGATAATCTCGTAAATTTTCTTCGCGTTGACAGTGACCATCCCTTCTTTCGAAACGTCGCCTTCGATTTCTCCTCGTACCCCGACTTCCAGGTCGGTCGCTGTCACTCGAATGGATCCTTTGACCGCTTCGAACAGAACATTGGCGAGGATCGGCATCGTGTTACGCCGCTCGACAATACTCTGCGTCCAATAAAGCGTTGCGAGAAGACTTTCTCGCTTGGCTTTAATTTCCATACTTCCTCCCTACGATTTCTAGTCTCTTATATATATATAAAATCAAGGAGTAATAGTAGGGGTTGTGGATAAGGTGGAAAAGACGGCTTTGGCATTATAAATCGCAAACCTAGCTTGTGGTCTAAATCTGAGTTTTACTCTCCTTATGAGTTCCTTCAAGCGCCTCTTTGAGATTGGTGCGTAACCTTTCACAGCCATTCTGCCCATTAATCACAGGATATTCACAATTACTTTCGAATGTTCAAATTCCGCTCAAGTTTCTCGATTGTTGTTTGCATGTGTGGGTCTTCTTTGATTTTTCGTTCAATGGTTTTCGATGCATGAATCACCGTGGAGTGATCCCGCCCGCCGAACTTATCCCCAATGGCCGGAAAAGACGTTTCGGTAAATTTGCGGCAAAGATACATAGCCATCTGGCGCGGTAGCGCGATATTCTGCGTCCGTCGTTTCGCTTTTAGATCAGAAATTTTGAGATTGAAGTAATCACAAATCGTTTTTTGAATATTTTCGACGGTTATTTCTCGTTTTGCGCCGTTCAAAGTATTGCGTAGCACGTCTTTTGCTAGATCTACCGTGATCGTAGCTTTAGTCAGAGAAGAAAACGCGCCAAGCCGAGTTAGAGATCCTTCCAGCTCGCGCACGTTGGAATCGATATTGGAAGCAAGGAAGATCGCGACATCATGAGGCAGTTGAACAGATTCGGCCTCAGCCTTCTTTTGCAGAATAGCGACCCGGGTTTCCATATCGGGCGGTTGAATGTCGGCGATGAGACCCCACTCGAAGCGGTTTCTTAGCCGATCTTCAATGCCGGGAATCTCCTTTGGGAACTTATCCGATGTGATCACAATCTGCTTGTGGGAATCATAAAGAGAGTTGAAGGTATGAAAGAACTCTTCCTGGGTGCGCTCTTTGCCCGCAATGAACTGGACGTCATCGAGAATCAAAATATCCACATTTCTAAATTTCCTTTTAAATTCATCCATTTTATCGCGGCGGAGCGACCCGATTAATTCATTCATGAACGACTCGGAACTTAGATAAACAACCTTCAACCCGGGGCGCTGCGCCGCGGCGTGGTGCCCGATGGCATTGACCAAGTGGGTTTTCCCCAGACCGACTCCGCCGTAAATAAATAACGGGTTATAATTATCTCCCGGTTGATTTGCGACGGCGACGCAGGCGGCGTGAGCAAACTGATTACTGGCCCCAATCACGAAATTTGCAAAAGTATACTTTTCGACGAGATTGTTCGCGCGCTGCGGCCTGTCGCGTTCCTGGACATCTTTTTTTACCGTCTTTTCGGTATGCGGCTTGGTCGATTTTTCATTGACTTGAAAAATCACTCGCACCCCGTGTTTCGCCGACGAGCTTAGAACACTTTCGAGTTTCTCAATGTAATGTTCAGTAATCCAGTCGCGAAAAAACTTATTCGGTACATCAAGAAGAACTTCATTCTTGCTCCGCGACACGAACCGAATCGGCGCAATCCACGTGTCAAAATTCTGGGCGCCGATCAGTTCCCGGAGAACGGGTAATGCTTGGACCCACTGTTCGCTCATGTCAGCACCGTTATTCTATTGAAACTACAAGACAAAAAAGGGAAAGAGTTACACACAAGGTTATCCACAGCTGTGGATAACGCCAATTGTGCTCCGGAGTTGGATTGCGTGTAGTTGAGATTACGCGAACCGTATACCGGCGATGGAATCGTCAACATTGCGCCCGTCCTGGAAAAAGATTTCCCGAGATCAAATTCGTGGGAAAATTCTCCATCTGCCGAAAAAGAAAATTTTGCGGCGACACGCTTATATTGTTCGGAAGCGTTTTAAATAGTCCTTTTCAAATTTCTTTGCAAGAAAAAAGAAAGATAAAATTTTTTTTGGGAATTTCGCAACCATGTTGACACCCTAGCACCGCGGTGTTAGCAACGATTCCGCGTATGGCAAGCAAGTCAGAAGAAGTTTTTCAACGCGCCATAAAAAAAATTCCCGGCGGAGTAAACAGCCCGGTGCGTGCCTGGAAGTCGGTCGGGGGCCACCCGCTGATTATCGAACGCGGCAAAGGAAGCCACGTTTTCGACGTTGATGGAAAAAGATACATCGACTTTGTCGGGTCTTGGGGGCCGTTGATTTTAGGGCACGCTCATCCAGAGGTTTTGCGCGCAGTGAGGAACCGTCTTTCGAAAGGGTTCACCTTTGGCGCTCCGACAGAGGGTGAAGTTCGTTTGGCCGAGATGGTCACACGACTGATGCCTTCGATGCAGTCATTGCGTCTAGTGAGTTCCGGTACTGAGGCGACGATGACGGCAATCCGACTGGCACGGGCGTTTACGGGACGGCGAAAGATAGTGAAATTCGACGGGTGCTATCACGGCCATTCCGACGGCCTTTTGGTCCGAGCCGGATCGGCTGTGGCTACGCTTGGGCTGCCCGATAGTCCCGGTGTGCCAGAGGGATTTACGCGCGAAACTTTGACCGCTACCTACAACGACTTTCCGTCCGTGCAAAGGATATTCGACAGGAGCGGAAAAGATATTGCCGCAATGATTGTTGAGCCGATTTGCGGCAATATGGGTGTGATTGCACCGAAGCCGGGTTTTCTGAGCCGGCTAAGGGAAATCACCCGCCAACATGGCGCACTCCTGATCTTTGACGAGGTCATTACCGGTTTCCGGGTTGCGCTTGGCGGCGCGCAAGAGGTTTTTCACATTAAACCCGACCTCACCTGCATAGGGAAGATAGTGGGCGGCGGTTTTCCACTGGCTGGATTTGGCGGACGGCGAAAAATTATGGATCGGCTCGCTCCTTCCGGGCCGGTATATCAAGCCGGAACACTTTCCGGTAACCCGATTGCGGTAAGCGCGGGCTTGGCGACACTCGATCAATTATCCCGAAGCGGTACCTACGAAACTCTGGAAAAAATGGGTCAGCAACTCGAAAACGAGTTCGGGTTGATCCTCGCTCAGAACAAAATAAGGTCGGTGATCAATCGAGCCGGTTCCCTGATGACCTTGTTCTTCGGGGTCGATCAGGTGGAAAATGCCGAGGAAGCAAGAAAATGCGACCGCGAACAATTCGCCCGGTTTTTCCATGGCATGTTGAGTCGAGGAATTTATCTTCCTCCGGCGCCGTTCGAAGCGATGTTTCTCTCGCTGGCCCACACAAAAGCTGATTTAGATGCGACAATTCGCGCCTTTGGTGACTGGGCCAGGACCGAACCCAAACTTGATCGCCTCTAAACCTCATGCTAGAAGACTAACGCAGTGGGGAATGTCCCGGGCCGTTCCAACGACCGGCAAGAAAACCAAACTCCTCTCCTAAGACGAGCGGGTTTATATTTGGGAGTAGCTTTCGAGTTGCCAGGAACCATTCTTGGCGGACTGGTGGTTGGTTACTTTCTAGATGAATATTTCGGTAGTTCTCCATGGTTGCTCTTATTATGCACCGCACTCGCGTTTACCGGCGCGTTTGTAAGATTGATTCAGTGGGTCAGGTTTTTTGCCCGGGAGCGTGATGGAATCAGCGGCCAGAAGAACGATACTTCGAATTGAATTGTGGCACACCCTATTGTTGCTGGTTCTTTTGGCGGCTTTGGCTCCGGCAAGATGGGTCGATCCCACCGCGCTTCTGGCCGGCGGGATTTTTATGGGCATAAATTTTTTGCTCTTGAGTGTGGGTATTGCTTGGGTCCTGACACCGCTTGCGAGCAAGGGGCGGGTTAAAGCGGGAATCGGGTTGTTAATTTTAAAGATACTCATTTTTTTAGCGCTTTTGACTACATTGTTTTTCCGTTTTGATCTGGATGCCGTCTCCTTTGCTTTGGGCTTTTCGACGTTGATCGTGGCAATCGTTGTAGAAACTGTCCGAAAATCCCTCCAGACCGAGGCGCAATAGTAAAAGGACGAAAATGGAACATCCCTTTACCTGGTATAATTTGCTACCCGAATTTGTGCAGCACGGGATCGGTGATCACACTTTTTTTGCGTTGGTTGCTGCATTTCTTTTGGTGCTATTTGCTCTCGCGGCCCGCAGCGCCTTGGCGAGAGCTCAAGATCCGGCGGTGCCCGCCGCTGAGATCGGCTCGCGAAACATCGCCGAACTGTTGCTCCAGCTTGTGGTGACGCAGAGCGATCAGATCATCGGCAAGCAGGGGAGAAAGTATGTGCCGTTTTTTGCGACCTTTTTTATATTCATTCTGACCAGCAACTTGCTCGGACTGCTTCCCGGTTTTGCGGCGCCCACCGGAAATCTGAACACCACCGTGGGTTTAGCGCTCTGTTCTTTTATCGGATATAACGTGATCGGTGTACGAGAGCAGGGCGCCGCATATGCGAAGCATTTCTTTGGTCCCATGACTAGCTTACCGGGCAGTAGTATTTTAGGAAAGATCGCCTTCCTACCTGTGCTGTTAATTTCGGTAGTGTTCTTTTTCATTCTCGAGGCTTTTTCCCACGGTTTCAGGCCGGTTTCGCTCTCTTTGCGTCTTTTTGGAAACATGATGGGCGATCACGAAGTAATCACCGCATTCATTGATCTCACCAAGGTGATTGTACCGGTCGCCTTCTACGCCATGGGCACCCTGGTTTCTGTAATTCAGGCCTTTGTTTTTACCTTGTTGAGCATGATCTATGTCGCCCTGGCTATCAGTCATGGCCATGACGAAGATCACGGGCACGAAGCCCATCCATCACATCATTAAAAAAGCGGTCGCCCGTTTGGTGGAAGATGATGAAAGAGGAGTGGGGGCATCAATCGCTGGAAAGGAGGACGGATGAAAAGACTGTTTGCATTTTTCGGCACGCTATCTATGACCATGCTGACCGCCGGCATTGCTATGGCAGCCGCGGAAGGCGCTGCCGCAGGTGGTGAAGGTCGAGGCGCTGCGATCGCAATTTCAGCTGGAATCGCTGTTGGCATTGCCGCCTTTGGCGCAGCTTTAGGCCAAGGACGCGTGGGCGCGGCCGCAATGGAAAGCATCGGCCGCAATCCTAACGCCGCCGAAAAGCTTTTCTTGCCGCTGGTCTTGACTCTTGCGTTGCTTGAAGCTTTGGCGCTTTACGGCTTCGTCATCGCGATTTTGCTTCAAGGTAAAATCTAACAACCGTAGGCGTCGGATCCAATAAAAGGGGTAAGGAAGTCATTCCTTGCCCCTTTTTCTTGGCGCCGTACTCTTAATGCCCTTTTTGGAGAATGACGACCGTCGCGCCCCAACCGCCGGCTTCGAGCGGCCCGTCGTGATACGACAATACGGCGGGAAGTTTGCATAGCAGCGAGCGCACGATGTTTCGTTGGACGCCCTTCCCCTTGCCGTGAATCAGCCGAACTTCGCTGAACCCCGCCTCTTTGCATTGTTCGAGATATTCTTCGACCACGCTCGGGATGTCCTTGGGTCGGAACGAATGGAGATCGAGATGATCCTCGATGGGAATGACAATGGGATCAACGAATGGAGGTTCAGGATCGCTCATTTGGCCGCCGGCTCGACGACTGAGCCGGAAGTGATTTGATTCGCGGCGCGCTTGCGCTGCCATAAATAGACAGCGCCGAAAATGATCACCGCGGCGATGCCGGTCGTAAAGGACGGAATGAATGCCAACACGGTCGCGGCGGCCAAAAGCAGCCACTCGAGCAAATTCATGCGCGCGTAAAAGTAACCTGTGCTGACGATTGAGAAGAGCACGATGCCGAGCGTCGCCGACACAATCGCCGCGATGTTTTGCGCCGGCGTACCGGTGAGTAGAATGTGGGTGTAAGCGAAAAGCAGCGGCATGACGTAGATGACTTTGGCGAAACGAAAACAAGCCCAGCCTGTTTTCATCGGGTCGGCCTGAGCGATCGCTGCCGCGGCGAACGGCCCCATCGCGACCGGCGGCGTGATATTGGAGTCGAGCGCGAGCCAAAAGATGATCAGATGCGCAGAGAGGACCGGAAGGCCGAGTTTAATCAGCGCCGGAACCCCGATCACGGCGACCACGAGATAGGTCGCCGTGATCGGCAGCGGGAGTCCGAGAACGAAGGTCGCGCACGCGATCAGGCCGATGGTGAGTAGAACGCTCTGTCCTGCCAGATCCACCAGAATGTACGGAAAGCGGACGATGATTCCCGTGAGCGACAGTACACCAATGAGAATTCCCACCGCGCCGGTGAGCGCGGCGACGAACAGACAGTTTTTTCCCGCGTCCACGAGAGCCAGCCAGATCTCTTTCGGGCCCATGCGCGTTTCTTTGCGGAACCAGCTCACGACGATGGTGAAGACAATGCCGTAGAACGCCGCGAACTGCGGTGAATAACCTGCGAGCATCACGCCGATGAGCACAATGATCGGCAGCAAAAGATACCAGCCGCGCTTCCAGACTTCCATGCTGCGCGGCAACTCTTCGCGCGGCAGGCCTCGCAGTCCGAGCTTCTTCGACTCGAAATAAATCATCACGCCGACCGAAAGGAAGTAAAGCAGTCCGGGGATCGTCGCGACCTTGATAATGTCGACGTACGGAATGCCCGTCATCTCGGACATCACGAACGCGCCCGCGCCCATGACCGGTGGCATGATCGCTGCGCCGGTCGACGCGGCAGCCTCGACCGCGCCCGCGATGTGGCCAGGGAAGCCGGCCTTTTTCATGAGCGGTATGGTGATCGGTCCTTTGGTCACCGTTTCGGCGATCGGACTCCCGCTGATGGTTCCCATCAACAGGCTCGAGACGACGGACGCCTGGGCGGGACCACCGGCAATCCGTCCGAGTCCCGCGAGCGCAATGTCGACAAAAAATTTCGCCACGCCAGCCCGCTCGAGGAATGCGCCGAAGGCGACGAAGGGAATGATGAATTCGGCCAGCACCTCGGCCATGATGCCGAAGACGCCATCATTGGTTAAATAAACGTACTCGATGATGCGGCGGGCGGAATAACCTTTGTGGCCGACGATGTAGGGCAAATAGTTGCCGAACAGCGCGTAGACAATCGGCACAATGGCGCACAACGCCATGTCCATGCCGAGCACGCGGCGCGCGGCTTCGATGGCGACGATGGTCACGATCACGCCCATCGAAACATCTACCGCGGTGTAATCGCCGGCGCGATACGCCATCTGCTCGTAGTTGACGATCCAGTAGACGACGCCAGCGGCCGCGCCGGCCGCGAGCATCAGGTCGAGTACCGACGGACGGTTATCAGAGTCGCGCTTCCAGCCTTTATAGAGAAGCAATGGAAGGACGAGGCTATAAAGGATAGCGATGCCGCGAAAATATTGCAGTGATACGACGCCGATCGTAGACGCCCAGATATAATATAGGGCGATGCCGCCCAGCATGATCCGGACGGCGATATCCCAGTAGCCCGATAGCGCGCGTGTCTTGGAGGCTTCCGCCATGAATTCCTATTTACTGCGAATGTTTTCCGGAATTTGAATGCCTGCGCTTTTCCAGTGGTCCTCGGCGCCCTTGTGCAGCGAGAACGTAACCCCTTGCAGCGCTTTTTGCGGCACCATGTCTTTCGCACCCGCGTGCACGGTCACCATGTGGGCGTGGCCTTCCTTGCTGTACGCGGCCGCGGTCATCTTCTGTACCAGCGCGGGCGCGACGTCCTTATTCGCGTACCAGATGACGGGGATGCCGACGGTCGAGGTATCCTCGGTGATCCCTTTGTAGGAGTTGGCGGGAAACACATAACGGGCGAAATAAGGAAATTGTTTGAAGAAGTCGGTTTTCGCCGCCGGCGTGTAGATGTCGATGGCGCGCACCGGCTTTTTCGTCGCCGCTTCCATGGTCACGCGGTCAGGCTCCGGACCGGTCCAGAAAAAAGCGTCCGCCTTGCCGTCGGCCATCGCCTCGCCGGCTTGCGCTCCCAACAGATTGATGCGGTTGATTTTGTCCCAAATTCCCAAGGCGCGAAATACCCGCTCGGCGCTGGCGAAGGTTCCCGATCCCGGATTGCCGACGGCGACGCGCTTTCCGACGAGATCATTCGCCGTCTTGATCCCGCTATCGGCGTAGGTGATCGCGTGCGCCACGCCGAAGAAAATGAGTCCGATTGCTCGAATATTGGTCAGCGGTTTATCCTTGAATTGCTCTAATCCGAAATAGGCTTCGTGCACGTCCGAGGCGAAGGAAACGCCCATCTCAGCATCTCCGCTATTCACCCGGCGCGTGTTCTCCACCGAACCTCCGGTTGCTGTGACCGATACGTCCAGGCCCGCAACGTTCTTCGACAGGTAAGTTCCGATGCCAGTAGCGAAAATGCCGAACACCCCAGACGGCGGACCTCCTCCCATCGTGATCCGCTCCGTCTTCTGCGCATCAGCGGCGGACAGATCCAAGCAAAACAAAATGGCTGCCACGGACAACGAGAACTTTCTCATAAGATGCTCCTTTCTGAGCGTTTATTGGCTTGTGCGCTTTATCCTAAAATGGGCCGTTTTCCAATCGTTCTTTTACTTGCTTGAGAAACCGCGCGCCGATGGCGCCGTCAATGACGCGATGGTCGGCTGAGAGCGTCGCGGTCATCAATGATTTGATCGCGAACATTTCGTTTTCAACCACGACGCGTGGCGCGACGCGGCCGACGGCCAAGATCGCGCACTGCGGCGGATTGATGATGGCAATGAAGCTATCGACGCCGAGCATGCCGAGATTCGACACGGTAAAGGTGCCGCCCTCGTAGTCGAGCGGGAACAGTTTTTTTGTTTGCGCCTTGTCGATCAACTCACGGCTTTGCGCGGCCAACTCGGTCAAACTCAACCGATCCGCGTTTCGAAGCACCGGTACCACGAGTCCCTCGTCGAGCGCCACCGCCATGCCGATGTTGATGTCGGCATGCTGTTTAATTCCCTGGCCTGTATAAGTTGAATTGACCGCCGGAAAATCCCTGAGCGCGCGGGCGCACGCCAGAAGTATGAAATCATTGATTGAAGGAATGACTTCGCCGCCGCGCTGCCGCCATTCAACCCGAAGCTTGCGCACCGCGGTCATGTCGACATCGATGCTGACATAAAAATGCGGCGCGCTCAGTTTGCTTTGCGCCATGCGCTCGCCGACGATTCGGCGCATCGGTGACAGCGGAATGAGTTCTTGCGCCGTTTCCACGGACGCGGCGGGCGACACTGTTGGCGTACCCGTCGCAGCGCGCACAACGTCGTCGGCGAGAACGCTACCTTCGGGACCGCTGCCGCGCAGCGACGTGAGATCGATTCCCCGTTCTCTAGCGATGCGCTTAGCCTTGGGTGAGGCGAGAACTCTTCCGCCGCCTGGGCTAGTAGAAATAGCTGGCGTTGTTTTGGTTCTCGACGTCGTCGCTTGGCCCATACCCCTACCCTCTCCCTGAGGGGGAGGGGGCAAGATCGGAGCAACCGCGGGCGCTTCTTGCTTAGCCGGCGGAGCTTCGCCTGGCGCCAAGATTAGCGCGATCGTTTGCCCTACCGGAATTTCATCGCCGGCCTTCGCCGCGACGCGCGTCAAGATGCCGGAAGCCGACGCTTCGATCTCCACCGTGGCCTTGTCGGTTTCGATCTCCATGAGCGGCTCACCCTTTGAGACCGATTGGCCTTCGGTTTTGAGCCATTTGAGCAGCGTTCCGGTCTGCTGCGCAACTCCGAGGGCGGGCATGATCACGTTGGTTGCCATGATTTGCTATTGCGGTCTCAGTGTTTCACTCGGTCCAACGCTCCCGGGTTATTCAAGTTCGATTGCGTCTCACGCGTCGTCGGTAATTCTCCGCCGGTGGTAAAATAATGGGTGCCGGCGACCAAAAGCTTTTCGGAGGGAAAACGGGTGATCACTTCGCAGCCGTCTTTGGTCACGACGACTTCCTCTTCGAGACGAGCGGCGGACCATCCGTCGGATGCCGGCCAATAGGTTTCGAGCGCGAATACCATGCCCTCCTCAATGACTTCCGGGTGATCCAGTGAAACCAGGCGGCTGAAGATCGGCTTCTCCCAGATCGAGAGTCCTACGCCATGGCCGTACTGCAGAGCGAAAGCAGCTTCTTCGTTGGCGAAGCCAAACTCTTCCGCTTTGGGCCAGAGCTTGACGACATCGGCCGTCGTGATTCCGGGCTTGACGATGCTGATCGCGGCATCCATATAATCGCGGCTGCGTTTATAAGCATCGACCATCGCCGGTGATGCGCTCCCGATAGCGAACGTGCGGTAGTAGCAGGTACGGTAGCCGTTATAGCTGTGCAGGATATCAAAAAATGCCGGATCGCCGGGGCGCAGCACGCGGTCGGTATAGACATGCGGATGCGGGCTGCAACGCTCGCCTGAAATGGCGTTTACGCCTTCGACATGTTCGGAGCCGAGATCGTAGAGTACCTTGCTGACGACGCCAACGCATTCGTTCTCTTTAACGCCCGGCTTCATGAAGCGGTAAAGCTCATCATACGCCGCGTCAACCATCATGGTTGCGGCATTGAGCAGTGTAATTTCATCCTGCGTTTTGATTTTTCTCACCTCGTGCATGAGCTGCTGGCCGTCGACGACTTTGATCCCTTGAGCTTGCAGCGCGAACAGCACGGGCAATTCGATCACGTCCACGCCGACCGGTTCGTTTTGCAATTTGCGCATTTCGAGTTCGACTTTGATTTTCTTCGCAACGTCGTCAGCCAGGCCGGAGCCGGGATTGGTCGCGCCGCGCAAAGTCGAAATGCCGGCGCGCGAGCGTTCGCCAAGCCAGGGGCAATAGATCTGGTGATGGCGCGCCGCCGAGCCGAAATCCCAGAGAATCGGTTCGTCATCCTGCGGCAAGAGCGAGAAGCGCACGAGCTTGTCCATCGCCCAGGTGCCGATGTGAGTCGCGGTAATATAACGGATGTTGTTCATGTCGAAGCAGAGCAGCGCGCCGAGCTCCGATTTCTTGAGAGCGGTTTTGACCCGCGCCAAACGCTCCTGGCGCAACCGCTCGATATTCACCCGCTCTTCCCAATCGACGGCCATCAGGCCGAAGGTTTTTAGCCCCATGACAAACCTCCTCGTTCAATGTTTAAAGTTCAACGTTCAAAGCCGGTCAAACTTCCCCGCAATAACCTTAACCTTGAACTTTGAACCTGGAACATTGAACGGATTCATTTACGTTCTGCCGCACAACGTCTTCGCCAGCGCAGCCACGGACTCGGGCGT
>CAMLCX010000023.1 GCA_946478635.1 uncultured Pseudomonadota bacterium | reverse complement strand
GCGACCACCGATATCTACACTCTTTCCCTACACGACGCTCTTCCGATCTCTTCGGAAAGAAATCAACTTAACGCAGCAAGCTGCGGGGAATATGACCCATAGCGATTTAAAAAAAGCTATTGCTGAACAATACCCCAGCTCCGACCAGGCTTCGCTCGCGCAGCGCGCCGGGGTAACGAGAGAAAGCGCCGCACGGCAATCCCCTATTCTCTTGGTGCAGCGCTATCCGCAGCGGAGCGCAAATGCGCTGGCTAACAAACCGGATTTGTTCTACGCTGGCGGCCACTGACTCGGCATATTCCGAACTCAGCCTATGTCACGCTCACTTTATCTGATAAATCCAACTACTGATTTTGCCACCTACTTCTCGGCGGAATTTTACGCCGGCCGGGGGCACAGGCCGGCGACTCTTATAGCCGATCTCGCGATCACGACGCTGGCCGCCATGGCGCCGAGCGATTTCGATTGTTTTATCTGCGATGAAAATATCTCTTCGGTTGACTTTGACGCGCCGGTCGACTTCGTCGGCATTACCGGCAAAATCACCCAATGGGATCGTATGAAAGCGATCTCCAAGGAATTCAGGGAGCGCGGCAAGACGGTCCTCATCGGCGGCCCCTACGCGTCCTTGCAGCCCGAGATCGTCCGGCCGCACTGCGATATTCTCGTACAGGGTGAAACGGAGGAAATATTTGCTGAGCTGTGCGCGGACCTGATCAACGGTTGCGCGAAATCCGAGTACGTCGGAGGAAGACCCGACCTGACTCACTGCGCGCTGCCGAAATGGGACGCCTACCGCAATGAACGCGCCATCATGGGATCGGTGCAGACGTCCCGGGGATGCCCTTTCGAATGCGAATACTGCGATGTCATTCAATATGTCGGCCAAAAGCAACGACACAAACCCATCGCCCAAGTCCTGGCGGAACTCGATGAAGTATTTCGCTGCGGTTACCGCTCGGCCTTTTTGGCCGATGACAACTTTACCGTGCACCGGTCGCGCGCCAAAGAACTCCTCGCCGCTTTGCGCGATTGGAATGAGCGCCGGAGCCAAGGGCGTTTTCGTTTCGCCACGCAGGTTTCCATCGATGCGGCGAAAGATGAGGAGCTCTTGGAGATGTGCGCCGCGGCCGGGCTCTCGCAGGTTTTTATCGGCATCGAGACACCCAATGAAGACAGCCTGCGGGAATCGAAAAAGCGCCAAAACGTCGGGTTCAACCTCGTGGAGCGAATCGAACGCTTTCTGGAACACGGCATTTCCGTCATCGGCGGCATGATCGTCGGGTTTGACTCCGACGGACCGGATATTTTTGAGCGCCAATACGAATTCGCCATGGCGACGCCGATTCCGGTTTTCAGCGTCGGCGCCTTGGTTGCGCCCGCGGCCACGCCGCTCTACCATCGCATGGCCCAAGACGGGCGTCTTCGGCCCGACGGTTCAGAAGTCGCGGCCATGCCGTGGAATACCAACATCATGCCTTACCAGATGACACACGAGGAGTTGCTACGCGGCATTCGGAGATTGAGCAATCGACTCTATAGCCCGCGCGCTTTTGGCGAGCGGATTCTCCGGTTTGTCGAAATCTTCGGCAAGAGGCAACAACGCCAACGGTCGAAGCGGTCCGTCGATTTTCGCAATCTCCGCCCGGTCGAGTTCGAAGGCCTGGATCTTTTTCTGGCTTTAGTGGCGCAGGGGCGCGACGAAACTGAAATGTGGTCCACGATCCGCAAGGCGCTAGCCAAAAGGCCGGCGGTCGCGGAATTTGTCGTGCCGATGCTGGTTCAATACAGCCAAATTCGCTATATGTACGAGCAGGGAAAAATCTGGGATACGGCGCTATCGACGGATGTTTCGTCGCTTGACACCCGCTCTTCATCCGCGCTAGTTCTTTGACCGGTTTCGAATCCTTGACTGTTTGCGCCACCTTGATGCGCCTTAGCCCGCTTGTGATCACTGCCAGTTTTGAATATGACCGAGTCTAGCTTGGCCTCCAATAGCCCGGACCGCATCCCGTGATTGCCGACGATCTCCACGGAAAGATTGCTCTGGTCACCGGCAGCTCGCGGGGCATCGGAAGAATCATCGCCAAGCGCTTCGCTCGCGCGGGATGCGACACTGTGCTCAACTACCGCAAGGCCGCCGGCGCCTCTCAGAAACAGGGAGAAGAGCTTTGCGCGGAAATTCAAAACATGGGACGAAAGGCTCTCCTCGTTCAAGCCGATATTTCGACGCGCGAAGCCGTTAAAGAAATGATGCGACAAGCCAGGGCGTACTACGGACGCTTGGATTTTCTCATTTTGAACGCAGCGCGCGCTCCCTTCAAACCCTTGGAGAAATTATTGGAAAGGGAATTAAAAGAACTGATCGCGACCAACTTTTTGGGCAACCTTTTCTGCGTCCAGGAGGCGCTGCCTTTACTGCAGGAATCAGCGGGAGCGGTGGTATTTATTTCCAGTTTGGGCAGCCGTTTCCATCAGCCGAGCTATCCACTCGGCAGCATGAAGGCCGCGATGGAATGCGCCGTGCGCGACCTGGCCGAAGAACTTCGCGACCGAAAAATATCGGTCAACGGCATTTGCGCCGGCCTGGTAAAAACCGATTCTTTCAAAGTCATGCGCCAATATTTCGCAGAGCTGGATCACATTCCCGACGAGCTTTTCGTAGAACCGGAAGAGATCGCCGAGGTAGCCCTGTTTTTGTGCAAGCCCGAGAGCCGGGCGATTCTGGGGCAGACCCTGGTGGTCGACAGGGGGATGAGCAATCGATTGCAGCTGCCGCTCGCTAAATAGCCAATCTAAGAAAGGCGGCGGCGGAAAACGCCGTTGGGGAGACCCATGAAGCAGAATTTGATCTCAGAAGAGCGTGTCATCGACACGCTTAAGAAATGCATCGCGGAGAGTTTGCGCATCGATCCGAACTCTATCGCCCCGGAAAACTCATTGGTCGAAGAGCTGGGCGCCGAGTCTTTGGACCTTCTGGATATCAATTACCGATTGGAGAAGGCTTTCGGAATCAAGATGGCCCGTTACTTCGTTCTTGAGCATGTCGAGGAGATGTTCGGTGAAGGCTCCGCTTTGGATCAAAACGGTCGTTTGACGGAACGCGGTTTGGAGATATTGAAGATTCGGCTGGCGAATCACACCGCGAATCTGAAGCCCGGCATGGAATTGAGCCAAGTCAACGCGCTCATCACCGTGCGCTCGATCGCCCGGGGTGTGATGGATATTTTAGCGACGTTGCCGGAGCAGTGTGCGTCGTGTTCTCAATCGGCATGGCAGTTGAACAACAGCGGGCGAATCCACTGCGCCGGATGCGGCCGCGAAACTCAGTTCTCCAGCGGAGATGATCTGATCAAAGCCTGGCTTGCACAAGTCCAGGCTGAGAAGCAGATCTTTTAGTCGAGAAAAAAGCACAGCATGCCAGCCGCTTCCGTTGCGCGCAGAGTGGTGGTCACCGGATACGGCATGATCACGCCGTTGGGACGAAACTCGTTGGAGACCTTTCAGCGGGCGTCGCGCGGCGAATCGGGGATCGGCTTGATCCGCTCCTTCGACACGCGCGGGTTGCCCTGCCGCATCGCCGGCGAGATCGATGACGCTTGCCTCGACGGATTTGCCGAACCGAGAACCCGCCGGCTTGAAAAATTCGCGTCCCGCGGCGTCAAACTCATGATGGTCGCCGGCCGCGAGGCAGCCCGCCAGGCACGGCTGGAAAACATCAGCGACCGCGAAAGTGTCGGCGTTGCGGTCGGCTCCCACGGCGACAAGCCCTCGACAGAAGAGCTCAAATTTTTGCACCGCTTTCACGACCCCATCCATGGCTGGGATGTCGCCGGCCTTTTGCGCGCCGGAGGCTACTCCTATCTATCGTTCTTTAAGCGCAAACCGGATGTCGCGATGGCGATTCTCGCCTCGGCATTTGCGTGCAAGGGCCCGAATCTGTCGATCTCCTCGGCGTGCGCCGCCGGCGCTCAGGCGATCGGCGAGGCGTTCCGGCAAATCCGCGAAGGAAGAGCCGAGGTGATGATGGCCGGAGGCTGTGAAGCGAATGTCAATCTAGTCGGCTTGCTCGGCTTTGTCGTCATCAAGGCTCTGGCCGAACGCTCCAGTGATCCGCAAGCGGCCTCGCGACCCTTCGATCGAAAGCGTACGGGCTTTGTGTTATCCGAGGGAGCGGCGGTCGTGGTCCTCGAAGAACTCGGCCACGCGCGTTCGCGCAACGCCGAAATCCTGGGAGAAGTCCTTGGCTACGGTGACTCGGCGGATGCTTACAGGATCACAGACATGGAACCGAAAGCAGCCGGCGCATTGCTGGTCATGCGCAAGGCGCTCGACGACGCCCGACTGGAGCCTAAGGATGTGGACTATATCAACGCCCACGGAACCTCGACGGCTCAAAACGACACGCTTGAAACCCTGGCAATCAAAAATCTGCTGGGCGCAAGAGCAAAGGAGGTTCCGGTAAGCTCCAACAAGTCCATGCTGGGTCACACGATCGCGGCGGCGGGCGCCATCGAGTGCATTCTTACGCTGCTCGGCATGCGTCAGGCCGTTCTCTTGCCAACCATCAACTACCAGTTCCCCGATCCTAAATGCGACCTGGACTATGTGCCCAATGTGGCCCGCGCCAAAGCGCAACGTGTTACGCTTTCGAACTCGTTCGGTTTCGGCGGCCAAAATGCCTGCCTTTGCCTCGGCAAATTTGCCGACGAATAGAGATGCGATGGGATCACAGCGAGACACGTTAGCAAACCCGGTGGTCATCACGGGCGCCGCTGCAATCAGTGCCCTGGGGCACAGCGTCTCAGAAATCTGGCAGGCTCTGCTCGCCGGGAAAAAAGCGGTTCGACCCATTGAAGGATTTGACG
This sequence comes from uncultured Pseudomonadota bacterium, assembly GCA_946478635.1. The sequence continues at coordinate 15,535 of CAMLCX010000023.1, read as the reverse complement.
CTGGCGGTTTTGCCTGCAAGTTGGCGGCTCAAATCAACGGGCTGGATTGCTCGGAATTCGACAATGATTCTCGCTCCGCGCGAATCATGGACTTGCCTTCTTACCTGCTCATGAAATGCGCCCTTACGGCTTTTCATGAAGCGCGCCTGGATGAAGCAAGGGTTCCGGCTGAGGAAATCGGGCTTTTCGTCGGCATGGGGGCGGTCGATCTTCGTGTCGACGATCTTCTGCCGGCGGTTCTCTCATCCATGGACGAGACCGGGAACTTCGATAACGATCGATTTTGGTCGCGCGGCTACCGGGAGATCTATCCGCTGATTAGCCTGTTCATGTCGAACAACATCGGCCCCTGCCAGGCGGCAATCCGGATGCATATGCGCGGCGAAAACGCGGTGTTCTCATCCCACGCCGGCGCCGGTGCGCAGGCCATCGCCGAAGCGATTAAAACGCTGCACGAAGGCAGATCTCGCGCGGTTATTACAGGCGGCGTCAGCGAGAAGGTTTCGCCCTTTAGTCTGGCCCGGGCGCAGCTTGACGGAGTGCTCAGCCCCGATCATCAATCTGAGAAAGCCGATGGTCTTCCGCCAGCCACGCATGTGGGCGGCATCTACCTCGGCGAGGGAGCTGGTTTTCTCGCCCTGGAGTCGCGCCAAGCCGCTCTGGCTCGGGGCGCCTCGCCGATGGCCATGATCACAGGCTGCGGCAGCGCGTTTGGCGCGGAGAAACAATCGTCCGTGCCCGGCCGCGAAGCGATCGCGCGAGCGATGCGTGTGGCGTTGCAGAGCGCGCAACTGCTGCCCTCCGACATCGACGTGATCCTTCTGCATCGGGATGGCGCCTCGGCCGGCGACAGCAATGAAACAAATGCGGTGGAGGAGGTTTTTGCGAGCCGCCTGAACAAGCTCATCGGCGTCTCAACGAAAGGCGCTCTCGGTCACTTGCTCGCAGCGGCGCCCGTGGTCGACACGATCGTGGCGTTGCGGATTCTGAACAGCGGCCTCGTGCCGGCGTTACGCCTGTTTTTCGGGTCCGGCAAGGAGAACGATTGGGACGGTCCGATCACAGCGCCAAGACGTATCCTGGTGAATTGCCGGAGCTGGGAAGGACACTGCGATTCCCTCATCGTCGAGGCTCTGTCCTAGCGAAGGATATGATGCGGTTCTTGCTCTACGACCGAGTCTTGACGTTGGACAAAATGAGCGCCATCGTCGGCGTCAAGTGTTTTGCCTTATCCGAAGAGTATCATAGACGGCATTTTTCCAAGGGGGCGTTGGTCCCCGGCGTCGTTTGTATCGAAGCGATGGCTCAGCTGCTCGGCTGGCTGATCAACTACTCTTACGATTTTAAAATCTACACGCTTATGTCTATGATCGAAGGCGCAGCCGTGCCGCAGGATTTGCGCCCGGGCGTCGAGGCCGTAATTCATGGGCAAATTTTGTCGACCAACGCGAAAGACACGCTCGGCAGCGCGCGCATTGAGGCGGGCGGCGGGGTGATTGCTTCGATCGATCGCATCGTTTACAGCCACTTCCCGCAGCGCGACCCAGCCGAACTGGCGGCGCGATTCCGCTATTACAGCGGCCGCGCCGACGTTTGAAAAGCTCAACGGACAATCGGATGCAAAGCCGCCAGAGAGTCGTCGTGACGGGAATGGGAACGGTCACCTCGTTGGGTCTCGATCTCGAGGAAAACTGGCGCAAGGCGCTCGCGGGAATTTCAGGAATCAGTAGGATCAAGCTGGGCGGCGCGGAGCGCTGCCCGATCCAGAGCGTGGGCGCGGTTTCGGAAACCGACTGGAAAACATTGACGGCAGAATTTCGAAATGATGCCGCGATGAACGGCGAACGCAGAACCCTCTTCGCTCTTCGCGCGGCGCGGGCGGCGCTCGAGGATAGCGGCATGACCTTTGGAGAGGTAAATTCCCGCGCCGGAGTTTTATTCGGCGCCGGTCTTGGTATTTTCCGGCCCGAGGATATTCACCGCTGGGTGTCGCGGCAAGGTCAATTCGACTTTGCCGCCTTCGGCCGGGAATGCGCAAACGTGTGCGGCGAATCGATGATCCGGAACCGCCCGCACAGAGCGGCGGCGCTCATCGGCGAACGGTTCGGCCTAGGCGGTCTGAACTCCACCCTAACGTCGGCATGCGCCTCGGCGACTCAAGCGCTCGGCATCGCCCTTCGGACGATTCAGAGAGGAGAGGCAGATGTCATGCTTGCGGGAGGCGCCGACTCGATGATCAATCCGGTGGGACTCTTAAGCTTCATTCTGCTGCAAGCCGCCGACACCCGAGCCACGGAATTTCACACCGCCTGCCGCCCCTTTGACCGCACCAGGGCCGGGTTGGTCATGGGCGAGGGCGCGGCAGCAGTCATATTGGAGGAGGAAAATCACGCGCGCCGGCGCGGCGCAAGAATTTACGCTGAGGTCGGCGGTTACGCTGCTTCGATGGATGCGTACCAAATCACCGCGCCGCATCCCGACGGTCGGGGCGCGGTGCTGTCCATGGGTAAAGCCCTGCGCGATGCCGATCTCGCCCCGGCAGAGATCGATTACATCAACGCCCATGGAACCGGCACAAAACTTAATGACATCACCGAAACACTCGCCATCAAGGAAGTATTCCAGGAGCACGCGCGCCAGGTCGCCATCAGTTCCAGCAAATCATTAATCGGCCATTTGATGGCGGCTGCGGGCGCGCCGGAGTTCGTTTTTACGGTTCTGAGCGTGCACCGGGACGAAATTCACCCGACCATCAATCTGAATCATCCGGATCCCAAATGCGATCTGGACTACGTTCCTAACGTGAAGCGCAGGCGCACGGTGCGAGCGGCGTTATCGAACTCCTTTGGCTTTGGCGGCCAGAATGCTTCGATTGTGATCAAAAAATATCTCAACTGAGAGCGCCTTTAAGTTTCGTCTCGACACGCTCTATTTTCCGAATAAGGATGATTGGCTTTTATGCGTTACTTGTTGGTTGACCGTATTTTGGAATGGGAGCCCGCTCGTAGCATCAAAGGCGTCAAAAATGTCGCCATGAGCGAGGATTTTCTCGAGTTCCACTTTCCCAACATGCCGGTCATGCCCGGCTTGCTGCTCGTGGAGGCCCTGGTGCAGCTTGCCGGATGGCTCGAAGCGGTGTCGTCCGATTTCAATAACTGGTTGTTGTTGCAAAAGGTCGAGCGCTGCATGTTCTATGGCGTGACGCTGCCCGGCGATAAGGTAGGGCTCGAGTTGCAACGCAATGCCACCAGCTCTTCAGCCCTGAGCCGTTATGAGGGGTTCTGTTCGGTGGCGGGAAAAAAGACAATCATAGCGGAATTCACCGGTGCGATCGTGCCACTGGATTCTATCGAGAATGTCCAGGAACAAAAAAAGTTTTTCAGAATCTTAACCAGGACCGAGCCGTTTCCGTGAGCGCAAGAGAGGTCGTTGTCACCGGCGCAGGTTTACTCACGGCGCTGGGAATAGGAGTGGAAGAAAACTGGCGTCAAGTAAAGGCCTTGAAGACGGGCATCGGTCACTATCCAAACGAAGGTCGGCCGCGCAGCTTTCAGTACCTCGGCAGGGTCACGGAGTTCCCGCGTTTGGAGCCGCCGGCCGCACATCTAACGGCTCAGATGAAATTTCTCAACCGGGGATCCCTGCTGGGGCTTGCCGCAGCATCGCAGGCCGTGGCCGCTGCGGACGGGCCCTTCAGGGCAATTTCCCCCGCGCGGCGCGCGCTTTATATTGCGTCGGGCGATCTCAGCGAGATCGGCTACGAGTGTCTTGCCCCGGCGACCCGGGAAGCGACAGGCCATTTCGGTGCGCTTGACTACGAGATCTTGAATCGGTCGGCCTTGACAGGGGCCAATCCCTTTTTTCTGCTCGAGTCCATGGCCAACAATCTCTTCAGTTTTTTGTCGGCCTGCTACGAGTGCCGCGGGCCGAACACAAGTCTGGCAAGCTTGTCACCCCACGGGAGCCAGGCAGTGGAATTGGCGTTTCGATCGATTCAGCAGGGCCGAGCGGATGCGGCTTTGGCTGTGGGTTACGGCAACTGGATCAGTGAAATCCCCTTGTTCGAGCTGCAAGGTTTGGGATTACTCTCTAAATGCCAATTCGGCGCGGCGTCCTTCAAACCTTTCGATCGTAGACGCGATGGATTCATACCCGGTGAAGGCGGCGCGGCGGTATTATTGGAGGCCGCCGAAGCGGCGGCGCACAGGGGCGCAACGATTCTGGGAAAAATTGCCGGCTGTGGTAACGCGATGGAGATTGCCGACGCAACGAATCTCAGCGTTTCAGAGATCGTCAGCTCACGATGCGCGCGAATCGCGCTCGCTGAAGCTCACTGCGACGTGGGCGATCTCGCTTTTATCAACGCCCATGGAAGCGGCACGCAGAAAGGCGACGCAGCCGAACTGATATCCGCCGTCGACCTCATGGCCGCCGAGGGAGCTAATGTTCCAATTTGCGGGTTGAAGGCATATACCGGGCATATGGGGGCCGCCAGCGACATAACGGAAATAATTCTGAGCCTCAAAGCCGTCGCCGAAAGGATCGTCCCATCAACTTTGAACTTTACCGGCGCCGAGCGGGAATTTTCCGCGCTGAAAATAACTGATCGGCATCAGCCGACGGACAAAGTAACGGTATTGTCGGTCAGTTACGGGCTGGGCGGGCAATCTTCCTCGGTCGTCGTATCGCTCAAGTAAAGCTTCCCCGTTTCATGACCTGGAAAAGAAACATACGGCAAAGCGCATTCATCCAGATTGCCGAATTCACGCTTTTCTACTTGGGTTTTGCGATGGCCCGAAGGATGCCGCGCAAGACGGTGCATCGAGCGAGCCGCGCGTTGGGCAGTTTGGTCTACTATGGCCTGCGCCGTCGACGGAAAATCGCCCTGGACAATTTGCGCGTTGTTTTTGCCGGCAAAAAGAGCGAACGGGATATCCGCCTGATCGCCCGCAGGAGCTGTTGCTCTCTAGTTGCATCGTGGTTTGAAACGGCTCATTTTCAATTCTCCGGTGATCCAGGACTCCTGCGTGATAGCGGCGAGAGCCAAATGGGGCTGGAACCTTATCGCAAAGCGAGGGAAATCCATGAGCAGTCCCGCGGCTGCATCTTCGTGACCCCGCACATCGGCAATTGGGAGTTTCTTCCCTTTCTTGGTTCCAAGGCTGGCATACCGGCGGTTTTGATCGTCCGGCCGATGGCAAACAGATACTTGGCAAGATGGCTGGACAGTCATCGTCACACCAGCGGTCAGAAGTTTATCGCGAGAACCCATTCCATGGATTTTTTGCAGTTGTCCCTCCGCCGTGGCAAGTCCATTGCCATGTTACCCGACCAGCGCACAATGAAAGCTCTTTCAATCGATTACTTGGGACGCGCGGCGGTCACGACCCCCATTCCCGCGATCCTGGCCATACGCTACAACCGGCCCATCGTCGTGGTTGCCTGTTGCAGAAGCTCCGATGATCGTCAGTTTGAGATCTCGGTAAGCGATCCGATTTGGCCCATCCCGGAGCGCCCTGAAAAAGACGAAATTTTCCGTCTAACCGAAGCTATGAATCGTGAGATGGGAGCCATCGTTCAGCGCTACCCGGAACAGTATTTATGGATGCACAATCGCTGGAAGGAGTACCGGTACAAACCGGGCATGGCCCTGGATGGATGACCCCCCGACAACTCCTTGAACGACCTTCAGCTTTACGACTGCATCCAGTTGCTGCACGCTCGATAAGCGAACCAGGCCAAAGGAAACAACGATGAACTCGCCAAGGAAAAACGCGCTCGTCACCGGCGGCGCATCGGGTATCGGCCGAAGCACCTGCCTGCGGCTCGCGCGAGACGGAGCGGAGGTCGCCATTTTCGACATCGATCTGGCCGCCGCCCGGGAGGTAGCTCAACAATGTGCCGCCTTCGGACACAGAGCTTTCGCTTTCGAAGTCGACGTTGCCGACCGCCGGCGTGTCGAGGACGCGGTGGAGCGCGTGCATCAAGATCTCGGACCCATCCACATTCTGGTTAACAGTGCCGGAATTGCCGAATACGCTCCCATTCTTCGAATGACTGAAGCGCAATGGGACCGCATGATTGCGGTTCATCTCAAGGGAACTTTCAATTGCATAAAAGCCGTGCTGGAAGACATGATCGAGGAAAGATGGGGCCGAATCGTGACCCTTACCGCTCGCGCGGGTTTAAGTGGTGTAGTCGGCCTCGCGCACTATTACGCCGCCAAAGAGGGAATGATCGGTTTCACCAAAGCCTTAGCCCAGGAGCTGGGTCCCAAAGGTATAACGGTAAACGCAATTGCGCCGGGTCTAATTGAAACGCCCATCCTGCGTCATGCCATTCCGAATCAAGACCTGCTACAGGATTTTAAGGCAACCTTGGTCGCCCGTACAGCCGTGCGTCGAGCCGGCACGCCGGAAGATATTGCGGCGGCGTGCGCCTACGTGGTGTCCGATGAGGCGAGTTATTTTACCGGACAAGTGCTCAGCCCAAACGGCGGTATCTGAGCCTCAAGACAATAACTGCTCCATTAGTTTTGCAGTTTTGGCGCATCCAGGACAAAGTCACTGTCCCTGGTCGAAGCACTGCGTATTTCATCCGCTTAAGTGCATGAATCGTCCCGTCAATGCATGAAAGCCGGCCCTGGTGACATTTCGAAATTTTGTCGTTTTTGCTGTTGCTAGTCCGTCGCTTCCCGATAGAATTAAGCTCAACCTCGTCTTTTGTCTTGGAGTCGCTTAGGGGGAGGCATGATAACCGACATTTTATCGAATTCAGAGATCCAGGCGCTCGATGCCTATTGGCGCGCCGCCAATTATCTTTCCGTCGGGCAGATTTATTTGCTCGACAACCCGTTGCTCAAACAGCCGCTAAAAATGGAGCACGTCAAACGCCGCTTGCTGGGTCACTGGGGAACGACGCCCGGGTTGAACTTTATCTATGCTCACCTGAACCGGCTGATTCAAAAAAATGATCTCAATATGATTTACATCGCCGGGCCCGGCCACGGCGGTCCGGGAATCGTCGCCAATGTTTATTTAGAAGGAACTTACAGCGAGGTGTATCCCACCATTGCGCAGGATGAAGACGGGATGCGGATGTTGTTCAAGCAATTTTCTTTCCCCGGCGGCATCCCGAGCCACGTCGCGCCGGAAACTCCGGGCTCGATTCACGAGGGCGGCGAGCTCGGCTATGCGCTCTCGCACGCCTACGGCGCCGCGTTCGACACCCCGGACCTTATCGTCGCCTGCGTGGTCGGCGATGGTGAAGCCGAAACCGGCCCGCTTGCGACCGCGTGGCACTCTAATAAGTTTCTCAATCCGGCGCGCGACGGCGCTGTCCTGCCAATCCTGCACCTCAACGGATACAAAATCGATAACCCGACCCTCCTGGCGCGCATCAGCCGGCAGGAGCTGGAACACCTCTTCGACGGCTATGGCTATCGTCCCTACTTCGTCGAAGGCGCGGAGCCGCAGGCCATGCATCAACTCATGGCTTCCACTCTGGACCGCATCGTCGGCGAGATCAAAACAATCCAGGAGCAGGCGCGCCACGCCAGCAATGTACAGCGACCGCGTTGGCCGATGATCGTTTTGCGCACCCCCAAAGGCTGGACCGGCCCCAAAGAAGTCGATGGCAAGAAAGCCGAAGGAACCTGGCGCGCGCACCAGGTGCCGATTGCCGATGTAAAATCGCCGGAACATCTCAGCGCTTTGGAGGAGTGGTTGAAAAGCTACCGGCCGGAGGAGTTGTTCGATGCCAGCGGCCGGCTCGTGCCCGGACTCGCGGCGCTCGCGCCCAAGGGAACACGGCGGATGGGCGCCAATCCCGCCGCCAATGGCGGCCTGTTGCTCAAAGAGCTGCGCATGCCGGACTTTCGTGATTATGCGATTGACGTTGCCAAACCCGGAGCGGTTTTCGCCGAATCCACGCGTGTGATGGGAAGTTTTGTTCGAGATGTCATGAAGCTGAATCTGGACAGCCGTAACTTCCGCGTGTTCGGCCCGGATGAAACGAGATCGAATCGGCTCGGGAATCTCTTCGAGGTCACTGGAAAAACTTGGCTCGCGGAAACAGTTCCTGAAGACGAATGCTTGTCAGCGGAAGGCCGGGTGATGGAGATCCTGAGCGAGCACACCTGCCAGGGATGGCTCGAGGGATACCTTCTCACCGGGCGACACGGGCTTTTCTCTTCGTACGAGGCGTTTATTCACATCGTCGATTCCATGTTCAACCAGCACGCCAAGTGGCTCAAAACAACGAGCAGGGAAATCCCCTGGCGCGCGCCCATCGCATCGTTGAATTACCTGCTCTCTTCCCACGTCTGGCGCCAGGACCACAACGGGTTTTCACACCAGGATCCCGGTTTCATCGATCACGCGGTCAACAAGAAAGCCGACATCATTCGCGTCTACCTTCCGCCCGATGCCAACACCTTGCTTTCGGTGACCGATCACTGCCTGCGCAGCCGCAACTACATCAATATCATCGTCGCCGGCAAGCAACCGGCCTTGCAGTATCTGGATATGGATAGCGCCGTAAAGCACTGCACGACCGGGATTGGCATCTGGGAATGGGCCAGCAACGACAAGGGATCCGAGCCCGACGTCGTCATGGCGTGCGCGGGAGATATCCCGACATTGGAGACGCTCGCAGCCGTACACTGGCTTCGACAGAACTACCCCGATTTGAAAATTCGCTTCATCAATGTCGTCGACCTGATGAAGCTCCAGCCGGCCGAAGAACATCCGCATGGTTTAACCGACAAGGACTTCGACGCGCTGTTCACAACCGACAGGCCGATTATCTTTGCCTATCACGGCTATCCCTGGCTGATCCACCGATTGACCTATCGGCGCACCAATCATGAAAATCTCCATGTGCGCGGCTACAAAGAGGAAGGCACCACGACCACGCCCTTCGACATGGTCGTGCGCAACGACATGGATCGCTTTCACCTGGTGGCGGACGTGGTCGATCGCGTTCCCAAGCTCAGCCACGTCGCCGCTTACGTCAAGCAGTCGGTGCGCGACCAGCTGATCGACCATGCCGAATACATCGCTCAATACGGCGACGATCTTCCGGCGATCCGCGACTGGACTTGGACGGATCAGTGAGGCCCGGCTGGCCGCGACTATTCCTTAGATATTGAGCGGCCGCCCGGGGCCGATGAATCTCCGAGCGGCACCGCGCAATGCAACCGCGAGGATTGAATTATTTTCGTCTGTCGGGCTCACGTTGGGACGGCGATTGAACAAGTCGCATCGAAATTTCGAAAGGATCCGTGCGTTCGGCGCGCGGCCGTTTGGCCTGGATCTTGAGATCGTGTTTTTCTATCGCCCGGGCTTTTCGCAGTATCGACGCGAGCAAACCTCGTCGCGCCGCCCGGCGCCCTTGTTTGCCCCGATAACGCGCTAGAAAACGCAGCCGATCCATGCGACTCAACGGCACGGACAGGGAAGAATAATAAAGCTCGGCCAGATCCTTGACCAACCAGCGGCGCGCCGGAAAGCGACAGTAACCGGCTCGTTGTAAGTCGATCAGTTTCAAATCCGGCACACCCGATTCCGCGATTCTGGCGAAAATGTGGCAGAGATAAAAATCCTGATGATGGAATCCCATGCCGTGCATGTGACGGGCGAGATCTGCCACGGCGCGGATCATCGCAAGTTTCTCCCGCCGGATCGAGCCGGAGAGCGGCGGTGCAAACCGCGTCGCGATGTAGCGATCGAGCGGCAGATAATGATCGAGACGCAGCGTCATTGCGAAGGATTCCCGGCCGCCGTCGGACATCACCCGCTCGCCCGCCGCCACTGGAACAGCCGTCGGAATGCGGGCGGACTGGAAAGCCAAAATGTTGTGCCATTCCTTGATGCCTTGGCTCGCGCGATCGCGGTTGAGGACGCTTCTCATCCAGCCAGGCGCCTCACGGTGGGCCTTCAGAAAAAAATACCGCTGCTCGTTATCGTCCTTCAGTTCCATCAAGGCAATCCGCTTGTGCTGATTGTACTCGATCTCGTGGTGCTTGGCCGCCGCCAGAAGCGCCTCGAAACTAGCTAACCGGCGCCGGCGCAGCAGAGGCACAAAAGTCTCGTTGACGAAAAAGTTAGTCTCGAGTTCCGTGCACGCTGGAACCTGTTGCTTTCGTTTGAAAGACTCCAACACGGCGCTGACCCGTCCGAGATGGCCCGCCGCCGAGAGCGGGCTCACCCGCTCGGCAGCGGCGGCCCCGGCCTGGAAACATTTGTCGCGGTCCGCCCAGGCTGTGACGCGGCTTGCCAACGCCGCGGGCGAGGCATCCGGTTGAAGCACATGACCCGTTTTATCCTGTTCGATGAACTCCGCCGCGCCATTCATTGAGGTGGTAATCACCGGCAGGCCGCAGGCCATCGCTTCCAGACAAACCGTGGCGCACGGATCGTACTGCGTCGGCAAAACGAACATATCGGCCGCGGCATAATAGCGCTCCAAATCGGCGACCGCGCCGAGGAACGTCGTGCGCTCAGCCAGTCCAAGCCTTTTAGCCTCCCGGCGAAACTTCGCAACCGCCCCGGCGCCGGCCACGATCAGCCGCAGCTGCGCAACGTCTCGATCGATCAACGCAAGCGCGCGGAGGAGCAGCGCCAAGCCCTTGCGTCTAAAATTGTGCGCGGCGAAAAGCAGCGCCCTCTCATCTTCGCGGATGCCCAATTGGCGCCGCGTCGCATCGCGCCAGCGCGCGCGCGCCGCGAGATTGAATCGTCCGGTGTCGATGCAGGGATAAACCACGGCGATTTGCCCGGCATCCGCGCCGTAAAATCGCCTTGCTTGGCCGGCAACGAGTTTGGAATTAGCGATCAAACCGGTGGTGGCCGGCGTTATCATTTTTTTTTCCATCGACAAATTTACCGTCATGACCGCCCGCTTGAAACACATGAGCCAGCGCACCGGCGCGAACGGCCAGGCGATCCGCACCCAGACGCGATACAATCCATCGCCCAGCCAAAACACATGCTGCGGCCAGAAGGGTGTAAGCCCAAGCACCACATCGAACTCGGCAAGCCGGAGCTGTCGGCGCAGATTGAGATGAAAGCACAGCACGCGCAGCCAGGCGGGCTTACGTGGCATCGCGACCCTATTGTAGACAACACCCGGTTGCTCGGGTTTGTCCCAGCTGTAAGCGAATGCATGCACCGTATGACCAAGTTCAGCCAAGCCGCGAATGAGCTCCACCGCATAGCGCTCCGCGCCGCCTCTTGTCACAGTCAAAAACGGCCGCACAATCGCGATTTTCAGAGCAGCGCGAGTCATGGGATCATGCTAGCGCGGCGCTCCGCAAGATGTGCCCATGGGCGGATTCGCCGCCGATCGCTGCGTTAGGAACGGCGCGGCGGCCGCGAGCACATCGTCCACGGTGATCGACTTGAGACAATTCTGTTCCTGGGCGCACCGTCGCCGGCTGCAACCCGCGCAGCTCAATTGTTTTTTGAGCGCCACATGCGCTTTGCCGTAAGGACCGACGCGCCGTGGATCGGTGGGACCGAACAGCGCCACGACTGGGGTGTCCACGGCGGCAGCCAAATGCATCGGACCGGAATCGTTGGTGATCACGAGTGTGGTTTTCCTGAACAGGGCAGCGAGCTCAAGCAACGTGGTTTTGCCCGCCAGGTCAATCGCGGCACAGCGCAGGTGGCGCAGCACTTCATCGACGTGAAGCCTTTGCTCCTTACCGGCAACCAAAATAATCCGCGCCCCGAACCGCGTCGAAAGCTCGTCGGCGACATGAGCGAATCTCTCGGCGGGCCAGCGCTTCGTCTCCCAGCGCGCAGCCGGATGAACGACAACCGCGGCGTCGCTGTGATCGATTTGCTCGCGGTGCCATAGCGCATTCGCCCACCGTTCAGCTTCGGCCGGCGCCGGTAATGGAAACGTTGCAGGCTCGTTGACAAGAATACCGATTTGCTTCAAAAGATCGAGCCCGCGGTCAACGGCGTGAATGGCACCGGCGGAACAGCGAACCCGTTTCGTATAGCACCATCGGCTCCCTTCGCGCGCATCGTCGAAACCGACTCGAATCGCGGCTTGAGCAAGCAGTGCGGCGATGCCGCTTCTCAGCAGCCCTTGAAGATCAATCACCACGTCGTAGCGGCGCTCTGAGAATATTCTTTGCAAACGGCGCCACGATCCAAAGTCAGTGGGAAACAGATAAACGTTTTTGAGCGCCACCTGGTCCGTTAGCAATTCCGCCCACTCCCGCTTCACGAGCCAATCTATTTCCGTTTGCGGCCAATGACGGCCGAGCGCTGCCAGCACCGGCAGCGCGTGGATGATATCGCCGAAGGAGCTCGGTTTGACAATCAGCAAGCGGTGCGGCGGCGCTAGCCTGTTGAAGATTCTATTCAAGCAAATCACTCACGACGGTACGCACGGGCGATATTCCGTTGCCCTGCCGAGAGAGCGGCACGGGGGCCTGCTCTACGAGAGATTGTTCGTGTCACACTGAACCCGTAGACAAAATTGAAAACCCGCATCATTCGACCAATCGCCGTCCGGTGAATGCCGGGTCGACTCACGATCGCTCCGGCGCAGGAAATTGCCTCACCGATGAACTCACCGGTACAGCCCCTGCAGAGACTGGAGCATCGCCAGCGCCCTGCGGGCAATCGCCGCCGGCAATGAAAACAATCGCACCGAGGCCCCGTCCCGGCTCAGAACCTCTTCGATGATCTCCAGGTCCCGGTCGATCGCGCCTTGATTTCTGCGTACGAGAGCGCTCGCTCTTCGTCCCATGTCTGCTGCGCGGGCCGGATCGGCGATCAGGCTCGCGATTTGATCGGCGAGTTCAGCGCCATTGCCAACCCGTATCGCCGCCCCCTCCCGTTCCGTCATTTCCGCGATACTGCTGTAGTTTTCCATATAGGGTCCGAAGAAAATCGGCTTTCCCCACGCTGCGGGTTCGAGAATATTATGGCCGCCGCGCTTGACGAAACTGCCGCCGACAAAGACAAAATGAGCGAGACTGTAGAGTCTCGGCAGATTCCCTACGGAATCCACCAGAATGATTCGATCATGCTGCCATGTCTCGAATTCCGACCAACGTTGGATCAAATATCCGCGCAGATGGATGAGTGCCTCAATGGCTGCAAGCCGCTCTAGATGGCGCGGCGCAATCATGAGAAACACCGGCCGTTGTCTTTCGACCAGCCTCCGATAGCAGTCCAGCAGGTGCTCCTCCTCGCCGGGATGGGTGCTGCCGGCAATGAGTAAGACCGCGCCATCCGGCAACTGGCAGCGCTTTTCCGTCAGGGGCGGCGCATCGAGCTGGTAAAGCGCTTGAGTGAATTTGAGATTGCCGGTCACGCTGATCTTGCCGGCGCTGACGCCGATCTTGACCAGGCGTTCGGCGTCGACTTCAGTCTGCACGCAAATGTGGTCGAGCAACCGAAAGACCGGCCGAAACAAGCAACGAAAAGCAACCCGCCGCAGGGAAATGCGCCCATTCACGAGGACCATCGGAATGTGCCGGCGTTTCAAACATTGTAACAGCGCTGGCCACAGATCAGTTTCCACCAGCAAAAAAATCGATGGTGCGATTTTCGCCACCACCCGGCGCACCACCCATAGGGTGTCAACGGGGAAATAGAAAACTTGGTCGGCTTTTACCTTGCTCGCGGCAAGCACGGCTCGGCCGGCCGGTGTCGTTGTCGATATGGCGATATGGCTCTGCGGGTAGCGCCTGCGCAGCGCGGCGATCAATGGAATACCGGCGGTCGCTTCTCCGGCTGAAACCGCGTGGAGCCAGAAACGCGGGTACGGCGCATGCTCGTCAAGGTATTTGCCCGGCGCGCTGCCCTTTCGCGCGGCATGGTGATCCTCGAGATTTCCGAATCGCTCCGAGAAATGCGCCAGATAATCGCGCCGGCGCATCACCTTGACGAGCAAAAAAAAGAGAATCACCGGCAGAAGCAAGAAAATCAAGCCGTGGTACAAGGCAAACATGGGGTGCATCTAGAAAGGTTGAATCGTGCAAACGGCGGTCGTGAATCGCGTGCGCCAGGCCGTCATTATATGGACTTGCGCAAGATCGACCATCGGCTCAATACTTTCCAAACCTCCAATTCTTGACAAAGCTACTCTGAAAAGGACCACGGACCGCCGCGCCGCCGCGGTGGGCGCTTCGGCGGCCCATGCAACATTGCCGGCGATATTACGTTTGCCAGCGCCCACCGTCAACCAGAACCGAGCACCGAGCGCCGGGTCGGAAACTCGCTTCTCCATGCGTGCTTGCGCGATCATGGTCCGGCGAATCGCGCGACAGCGCGGTAGATCTTGCGCCGCAGCGATGACTCGCCGCGGATGAGATAGTTTTCAACAAATCTCAATCGATCGGTGGCCGTGATCGGCACGCTTGCCGCCGCGGCGCGCACGAGCCTCGCGATATTTTTGGCGCGCAAGCGCGGGCCGGCGCGCCGGCACACGATGCCGTCAAAATCGACGATCGAGAACTCGTAGCGGCCGTGATCGCCCTCCCGCGCGATGATGTTCTCACCCTTCAAATCCCGATGCGTTACGCCGCGATCGTGAATGCGCCTGAGCCAATGGGCCAGATCGGCGATTAAGGCGCGTTTGAATCGCACGTCGCTCCACCGGCGGGCCAGCAACTGCGATACTTCTTCGCCCGAGAGCGCCGCCGTAATGACGTAACTTTCGCGCAATACCCGCCCGCGCCGCCGTTCAAAATATCCCAGCGGAAGCGCGACAGGGATGCCGCGTAGATGACAGGTATTGGCCGCCTTCCAGCCCCGCTTCGCGCGCGCCGAGCGGAGCAGATCTTTGAATGCGTAAACCATGCCCTGGTAGTTGTAGCGTTTTACGAACGCCCTTTGACCACCGAGGGATAGGACGCCCACGGTCGAGGTGGGAGAATCCTTGATGATCTCAGCGCCGGCGAGAATCCCTCCCGGCCTTACGAGCGCGGCCTTCAACGCATCATTCCATTTTCCCCGGCGCAGCGATCCGGCAAATCCGTCCATCGCCACTCGGGCAAATTCGCGATTGTCGGCCAGGCAGCGCCTTTCGCGCGATTTCCAAACGCGTAACCGGCGGCGACGTCCGTCTCGTTCCAGACGCGCAATCAACCGCTCCCGATCCGCGAGCCGCGCGGGTGAAGCGGACAGATAGGCTGTTAAAAAACGCAACCGCTCGGATCGGCTCGCATCGACGACGCCGCCGTGAAGCGCCGCCAGATCGCGCCGGCGTTTAGCGAGTGGCGAAACCGGATCGACATCGATTCTTTGCAGATCGAGAAGAAACAATTCAAGGTCGCCCTCGCCGCGGCGCGCCAGCAAATTTTCGAGGTGAAGATCACGATGAAAAAATCCGGCGTCGTGCATTCGCCGAATCAGAAATGCCGCTTGCGAAATGATCCGTTGCCTTTCTCGCCAATGGAGCTTGCCGCGCAACAGCTCATCCAGGGAAACCGCCCGGGAGATAAATTCGGTCGCGAGAAAACTCTCGCTCGCCAATCCGCCCGACCGTACGCCGATACCGAGCGCCC
>CAMLCX010000022.1 GCA_946478635.1 uncultured Pseudomonadota bacterium | reverse complement strand
GCCCTTCGACACAGCTCAGGGCGAACGGAGAAGGAAAAACCGTTCGTGGTGAGGCAGCCTGTCCTGAGCTAAGCCGAAGGGAACCATGAACGGTAGACGCCATTTATCTGTTACAGCTTACTAGTCGCGCCTGAGAAATGTGACGTGGGGTTTCAGTGTTTCGGTTCGATTCTCTTGCCGTAGGTTATCTCGCCTTTGTCGATGCGGATTGAGAATCCGCAGTCCGGATTGGTGCACGCCCAGGCTTTATATTGTACGGAAGCGCCGTCCTGACCGTAGTCCGATAACGGGATCAATAGTCCATTATTGCATTTTTGGCATTTCGGCAGGTCCATCTCCACACCTCCTTCTCTAACAGCGGGAACGCCACTTACCAAAAAGTTTACCAATCAGGCAGGCTAAATCAAGCAGCGTGCTTGCATCTGATTTGTCCCAAATCCGGCTTGCCGCTTCATTCGAAACGGGGCATTGAAAAATCTCCCTTTGTAAAGGGAGATTTAGAGGGATTTTTTATAATAATATCACAATCCATAAAATCGTCGGGCGTTGTCGGCCAATAATTTTTGCCGCACCGGTGCCGGGATATCCTCGCGCTCGCGTAGGAATCGAGCGGTCCCTTCGGTGCGATCGGCGTGCGGATAATCAGAAGAAAACAGAAACAAATCCTCGCCGACTTCCTCGACAACGCGGCCGAGAAACGATTCGTTACCTTCGCATCCGAAGAAAATCCGCCCGGATTTGAGATACTCACTCGGGGCATGATTAATCAAATCTCGCGCGCCATAGCGCGGATTTTCGAAGTGATCGTCCATGCGCTCGACATGGGCCGGCACCCAACTGATGCCGCCTTCGAGGAAGGCGAATTTAAGATTTTTGTAGCGATCGAGCAGCCCGGAACACAGCACGCTGGTGAGCCCGGCCATGATGGGTAGGATGCCCGCGAGCACCCGGTTGGGGAAATGGTGTTCGAAGAGTGTGTCGACCACTGGAAACTGCAAGCTAAAATGAACGGCGATCGGCATTTTTAAACGATCAGCCTCGGCGAAAAACACGTCGTGATCAGGATGATCCAGGCGCTTCGCGCCGGCGGTGCCGTTGATCATTACCGCCTTTACGCCCATGTCGCGCAGTCGGGGGAGTTCTTGGGCGGCGCCTTGGGGATTTTGCAACGAGACAACGCCGACCGCCTTGAGCCGATCCGGCGCCTGGTTGCAGGCCTCGGCGAGCCAGGAATTGTACGCGCGACAAACGCCCATGGCCAAGATGCCGTCGGGCCACGCATTCACGTGCAGGAGAAAACTCGGATAGATAAATTGGACATCGATATTTTCACGATCGAGGTCGTTTAAACGTTCTTTCAAATTGGTCAGGGTCTGACTGCCGGGCGTCGCGCGGCGCGCCGACTGGAGCGCCTGTCCCGGAGGCGCCGCCGTGCCGGGCGCCCCGGCTCCTTTGATCGAGGGCCTCTTGTAAGGTGTCTGGCCGTCGACGACCCAAAAATTGTGGCCTTGATCATCCGTCAGCAGCCGCGGGCGATAGTTTCGGAGCGCCGGCTCCATATATTTTTCGAACATTTCTTCGGTCTCAAAAAAGTGACCGTCGCCATCGATGATCATGACCTGAACCTTTCTACTAATCGAATCCTAGCAGCAGAAACGAACAATGGTGTTTGATATCTTTGATGATTTTTCGTTCATGCTGAGGCGCTCGAGGCATTCCTAACTTTTTTCAGCAGCCTCCTAGACCTGCCTAGGCATTGGCGTCCATATTTTCGAAATTATCGGCGATTCAACGGGAGCGTTGTGAGACCGCGTCAGGATCCAACCCCGTCGGGCATGGGTAAGCTTTGATGCTGTGCTGGATCTTGTTGCGGGCCATAAGCTCGGCGACGCTCACGCCGACCGCTTTGGTATTGATCACCGGGACGCCGAGATGGGGCGCCAATTCCTCCGGTTTCACGACATACGGATAAATTTTTCCCCCCAGCGGAATGATCGCCTCGGCTCCCTGTTCGACCAATTCTTTTCCTACCGCAAGCGTGCGCTCGACGACGACATCATGATAGCCGGACAAGTCGCCGGTGTCGTAGAGGCCGACAGTCCGAATGCCGGAGACGAAATTCGTCATGCCGTAGGTTTGGACCATGCGCATCGTATGCGGCATATGGGTTTCGAGCGGCACGATCAAGCCAACGTGGTCGCAGATGCTGGCGGTAAAATGCAACGATGCCCGCAACAGGCCGATCACGGGAATGCGCACGGCCAAGCGGCTGGCTTCGACACCCGGATCAAAAGTGTTGCTCTGAATCACCGCGTCGAATCCTTTGCGCTCGGCTTCGACGGCTTTTTTCACCAGCGCCGGCGTTTCAAGAATGTGATGCAGGCCGGAAAGCGCCTTGCGCTCTTCGAGCAGGCTTAACACCTCGCCGCCGCCGAGATCTTCCGGGTAAGCGAGCTCAAAAGTCGTGTCCGGCGACGCATAACTCTCAAGCAGTTTCAGGATATGCGCCTCGAGCTCCGTCGAATGGCGCTTGTACGAATGATTCAAGAACATGAAACGCATAGAGGTTCTCCTTTGTTTGCGATGACATCAAAACCACAAGAGGGCGAGTTCCTAGCCGCCAAAAATCGATCTTAACTGCTTGGCGTATTCATCGAGTTTTTCCGCCAAAGCCGGATTCACCGGAACGATCTTGAGCCGCTTCAACATCGCCGCTTGATCGTTGGCGAGATCGCCGCGCGCCACCAGCCTGCCTGGGGTCTGCATGAGCCTTTGCCCGTCGCGCGAGAGGACAAATTCCAAAAATAATTTCGCCGCGTTGGGATGCGGCGCCTGGTTAGAAATGCCGATGCCAACCATGATCGCCGGCACTGGGCCGAGGGCCGTCCAGTCGATCGGCGCGCCGCGCTCCTTCATGCGTTCCACCGACGCTGCCGGAATATTGATGTCGAAAATTCCTTCGCCTGCGGCGATGAGTTGTGCTAAAAGCTCGTGGCCTTCGCGCGGGCTAGGCTGCTGTTTGGCCAAAGCACGCATGTAGTTGAGCCCGCGCTCCTGGCCGAGGATCTGCAGCATGCCAGCAAACCAATCGGCCTTGGTGCTCTCGATCATCAGCTTGTCTTTCCATTGGGGGGCCAGCAGGTCCTCATAGCTCTTCGGCAACGTCTGCGGCGTCACCAGCTTGCTGTTGTAGCCGGTTACGTAAGCGTTATAGTAAACCGTCGTCCAAAAAGCCTCGTCCTTGAATTCTTTGGAATAGAGCGCGTTCGCCTGCGGCACATAGCGCGCGAGAATGCCGCTCCGGCTGAAGATGTGCATGCTGAACTCGACGGTTTGCAGGATGTCGGCCAAATTTTTCTTGGCGCGCGCTTCGGTCAGCACTCGGGTGAGAAGTTTTTCGCTGCCGGTGCGGTTGAGTTTTACTTTGATGAAGGGGTAACGCTTTTCGAATGCGCCGATCAGAGCATTGGCTTCGCTCAGATTCATCGAGGCGTAATAGATCACCTCGCCTTCACGCCGGGCGGCTTCGATGAGTGCATCGGCGGCGGCGGCGAACGCAACCGCGCGAGCCGCCAATACGAGAGCCAGCGCCGCTAGTAGCAGCCGGGCATGAGTGCGCGATATCGCCACAACCATCGATCACCTCGACACGGCGAGCGCGGCGATGAAGCCGCTCGCTTCGAGCTCGCCGATGAAACGGTCATCGACAAATTTTTTCGCGTCCGCGTTCTTTGCTTCGGGGAGTTCCAAGGCCATAAAATCGAGCAGCGTCTGGAGCGAATTCACGACTGGATAGGGCACCGGCGGCATACCGGGCTGGGTGAGGTCGTAAGTTTCCTCCGCGACGGTGCGGTCGGCGATACCGCTGTATTCCGCCTGAACACTGACGGTAAATTCCCGGTCGGTGCGATAGCGGTGCATGCCCTCGACATAGGCTTTGATAAACTGTCGAGTGATTTCCGGATTGCGCTCGATGTAGTCTCGCCGAGCCGCGATGCCGCCAAGAGCGTAATTTAGGCCGTATTCGGAAAAGTCGATCAGGTAATTGCAGCCATGCCGGTGCGCTTCGATGGATTCCGGCGGCGTGCTTACGATCGCGTCGCACCTTCCATTCAACAGCGCTTCAAGCTCTTTGTCGCCGCCGGCAGGTACGGGTTCTTCGTGCAACCCCGTTATCCCAGCTTCGTTAAGTCTGGCAATGATGAACTTCACCAACGCATCGTTTAGCCCGCCGTCGCCGACGAAGCCGATTTTCTTCCCCGCCAACTCCTCGCGGCGACTGATGCCGGGTCTGCCCAGGATAAACTGCTGGTTGATGCCGCCGGTCAAAAAAACCAAGTCCGCTTCGCCCTTGAGATTTGCTCGCAGAGGCGCCGGCGCCGCCATATTACCGAATTGGATTTCACCGGACATCAAGCCGCGCACGACGCCCTTGGCGCCGCCCATGATGCGCGGCCGGCCAATATCGAGTCCGAATTTTTGAAACAACCCAGCCATCCACGTTACCATCATGGGTCCGGCGCCTTGGCCGATGGTCGCAAAGCCGGCTTTTAGCGGTGTCAAGTTTGTCATGGACTGTTCGACAAATTACCTTTACGCCGGCAAGTGGTCACCCATATTAACATTAGAGGCTTCCCCAGTTGATCTAAGGACTACCTAACATGTAAAGGCATCCGGCCGTCAAGGCCTTTAACTCCTTCGGGTATTCTTTATTCGTCCCGCCGCGTTCCTGTTTTGGTAGGGGAAGAATTCAATTCCTGCATGACTCGGTGGCATTCAAAACGCCGTGCGAGTAGTTCTCGCGGATAACGGCATTTGACGCGGTGATGGCCGACGGAACTCGCCACCGGCTCGGTTTTTCGCCCAAGCAGGCAGAGATTAGCCGGGATTATTGGCAGCAAACCGGCGATCGAGGCATAACCCTTCCAGAGCGAAGGCAAAGCGGTTGTGCCTTGAAGCGGCCAATGGACGAACTGCTTTCGCCATTAGTCGTGAAAAGGTCAAACACTTTGCCCAGCGATGATCGATACGAAGAAACATTTGCGCCGATGCCTTCGCTCCTCCAGGGTTACGCCTCGATCGACAGCGTGTCGTCAAGTTTCCTCGTAGCATGAATAATTCAGGTTAGGTATCCGCAAATGCCCCTCAAGAAGCATGCGGTTGATGCCGATCCTGTCAACGAACGCAGCGTGTCGCTGTTTGTCGCTAACAACCATCGCGAAGCCGCCCGCGGCGGTGTTTGACAAAATATTAGGAGAGAGCAGATAATCCAGGTACAATCTTCATACTGAACGAGCTAGGATCTTTCAGGATGAATCAATCCGTCATTGCGACCTTTGATTGCTTGTCACGCGCTCGTTGTCTCGATCCGGAACTTCGTTAATATTTTTCGTAATCGCATCCATATCGGTTGGATATATGAATCAGACAAAGAGAAGGCCGCGGGATTGGACAGTTTTGGCAATAGTTTGCAACGAATGACAATGTTTCACTTCCGAACTGCGATGAAGCTTTTGCTCGAGTGGTCGGGCGTCGCGGGCTTGTACGTTGTTGCCGCGCAGGTCATCCCGCACTTATCCAATTCGCATGGCCACGTGTCACCCTTGTCGCCGCCCGCGGCCATCGCCCTGACTGCCGGTTTGGTATTCGGATATCGAAGTCTTGTCGGGGTCTGGCTCGGCGCGGCGATCGTGAGTTATCAGATGCTCGGCGACCCCGCTGCCGCGCTGGCGCTGGCTACAGGTGATGCTCTTCAGATGCTGGTCGCGACGCTGCTCATTCGCACATTCGTGCCAGAGATCTCGATTGACAAACGACCGCGCCGTGTGCGTCGCCCCCCCAATACGGCGCGTGACATATTTTTCTTCATCGGCATCACCGGGTTCAGTTCCACGATATCGTCCTCTGTCGCCACGGTGACTTTCAATTTAGTCCAACATTTCCCTTCGACCGATCTGCTCGCCCTATGGCTTACGTGGTGGGTTAGCGACTATGCCGCGATCTTGGTCCTAACGCCGCTTCTGATGGTGATTATTTTGACCTGGAGAGAGCGCAGCGTTCGCGAGCCGATTGTTTTTCCGATCACCACGGTTTGGCTGGGCCTTTCCCTCGTCGTCTCGTACCTGGTGTGGCAGAACAAGACGATCGTGGCAAGTGAGCGTTTGCGCGACGACACGCAAGAATTGACGCAACAAGTGGAAAGAAGCCGCGAGCGCACAATGGAACGGTTACAAGCGGTTAAAGGGCTTATGGTCGCGGCAGAAAAAGTTCGACGCGCCGATTTCCGTGCCTTTGTCGCGCAACTGGGCGGGGAAGATAAGAGCCTGCCGCCACTGCAGTGGGTGCCCAGGATCCGTCGCGAAGATCGCGAAAAGTTTGAAAGCCAGGTCCGTCAGGACGGACCGGTCGACTACGGGATTTTTGAGTGGACGGCGCTTGGCGAACGGGTTGCGGCTGGCAACCGGCGAGAATATTTTCCGATTCTTTTTTCCGAGCCCGCCATTGGCGAAGCATCTGAGCTGGGCCTTGACGTCGCATCGATCCCGGACATTTATCCGGTGCTCAATTCAGCTCGCGATAGCGATCGAGTCATCGCGTCGTTCACCAGTTCCGTGCCGGCAAAAAAAAATCTACCGCGGTCGCTGTTCCTGTACAGCCCCATCCATCTTAACCGCGACGGTACCGATGGTTCACCGTCGGCTCGGAGCGACGCGTTGCTCGGTTTTGTTCGCGTGGAGATGCCAATTGCTGAATTGGTAAAAACCATCGCTGCGAGTTCCGCTTTTAAAGACCGCGAAGTCTATCTGTTCGACGCGACCGATGACGAGGAACCGCTATTTCTATCCTCTTCGGCGCCTTCGGTTCCGCCGCTTAACGACAATCCCGTGGCGGGCAATGCGCCGAGGCTGGGGGACCTGCAGGCCGGCTCCTATCAAACCGCGCAGCTAGAACTCGGGGGCCGCCGGTTGCTCTTGCTGGTGCGACCCGGACTGGAGCAGCCCAGATTCGAGGGGTTATGGGACGTCGTCGGAATTATGTTGATCGGTGCTCTGATTACCGCGGCGCTCATCCTTTATTTGAGGATGCGTGATCGTGCTCTGGCGCTCATGCAATACGCCGAAAAGCACTACCGTGAGCTCTTTGATGCGGCCCCGGCCATGTACGTCATTACCGGCGACGACAATGGCACGCCGATCATCACCGATTGCAACGAAGTATTTCTCAAAACGTTGAAGTACCAGCGTCATGAGGTGGTCGGCCGTTCGCTTGCTGATTTTCATTCGCCATCATCACGAGTAAAATTGCTGGGCGACAGCGGCTATCGCGAGGCCATGCAAGGTAAAATTGTCTCCGGCGATCGCGAGCTGATCATGAGCGATGGCGGAATCATTCCGGTGCTGGTGCGGGGCGACCCGATTGCGAACGACGCCGGCGAGATCATCGGCACCCGGGCCATGTACGTCGATAACAGCGAGCAAAAGTCGGCCGAGGAACAGCTGCGTCTAGTCGTCGAGTCGGCTCCTTACGGAATGTTACGAATCGACGAAAGCGGCACGATCACTCTGGTCAATTCGCAAGTGGAGCAGCTTTTCGGTTACTCGCGCGAGGAACTGCTCGGCAAACCCACCGAGTTTTTGCTGCCGGCCCGTTTTCGCGCCTCTCACGCAAACCAGTCCAAGCAAGTCTTCGATTCCGACAAGTCGCGCCCTCTTGGCGGCGGTCGCGAATTGTTCGCGCTCAGACGCGACGGCAGCGAAATTCCCATCGAGATTAGCCTCAATGCGATCCACGCTCCGGGCGGCACGCAGGTTCTCGCCTCGGTCGTCGACATTGCCGAGCGCAAGCGAGTTGAAGAGGAGATCCGCGCGCTCAATGTCACCCTTGAGCGCCGCGTCGCGGAGCGCACGGGCGAAGTCCAGGCTTTAAATGCGAACTTGGAGCATCGCGTTGCCGAGCGAACCAAAGAACTCGAAGCGGAAATATCTCAACGGCGGTTAATTGAGAGCGAGCTTAAGCAGGCCCATGACGACCTTCAACGTTCGGTTCTCGAGTTGGAGCGGCGTAACCAGGAGATGAGACTGATCGGTGAGATGGCCGAACTCCTAGAATCTTGCCGTAATCTCGACGAGGCGCATAACGTCATCTCGCGGCGTTTGCCATTGCTGCTGCGCGGCACGCGCGGCGTACTTTACATGATCGCGGCATCGCGCAACTTGCTTGAATCGGTAAGCTACTGGGGCGAGCCGGATGGCTCATTCGACAAAATTCTCGATCCCGATGATTGCTGGGCTTTGCGGCGGAACAAGCCGCACGGTATGGCCCCCGACGAGTCGGATTTGATCTGCAAGCATGTCGAGACCGAAAATGGCAAGAGTTACTTGTGTTTGCCCATGGTCGCGCACGGCGAAATCATGGGCTTGTTGCACGTCCGATATGGCGATGAAGCGGAAGGAGCGAGAAACATCCTCGCGCAATCGGCGCTGGCGGCTGCCGAGCAGCTGTCACTGATACTGGCCAATTTGCGTTTGCGTGAGACGCTCAAGAACCAAAGCATCCGCGATCCTCAAACAGGGCTCTTCAATCGCCGCTACATGGAAGATTCGCTGATTCGCGAATTGAGCCGCGCCGAGCGCACCGGCAAGACCGTGGTCGTCGCGATGGTGGACATCGACCACTTTAAAAAGCTCAATGATACTTACGGCCATACGGCAGCCGATGCGGTGCTGCGCGAATGGAGCGAGATCCTGAAGGCTAAATTTCGCGGCAGCGACATCGTCTGCCGCTACGGCGGCGAAGAATTTGTGATTATCTTGCCGGATATTTCGGGAGACGATGCGCGCCAGCGCCTGGAGCAACTGCGCGGCGATCTTGCTCACATGGTCGTGCGCGAGGAAGGACACTCCATTCAAGCCGTGACGGTCTCCATAGGCGTAGCCTATTTTCCGATTCATGGGCGGACCAGCCAATCTCTATTACAAGCGGCGGACCACGCAATGTATCGCGCCAAGGAGTTGGGTCGCGATCGCATCGAGGTTGCCGCCGAGGAGCCCCAGAACGAATCTGTAGCCGACTGGTCTTTAAGAACGTCGTGAGACTTTCGAAGAGCTGGCGACCGTCCATGGCTCGGTGAACGAAGGTCTTATATTTTTTCGGCGAGTTGCGCTAAGCCTGGACACGCAGACATGGATGCGTTGTTTCAAGCGAATCAGGTGTTTTTCCAGAGTAAGGCCGCGAGGGGTTGTCTGGCCGTGACGCCGCGTAATTTTGTCGGTGTTCTTTTTCACGGCTAGGTTAAGTTAGTCGTCGGTCGCAAAGAATCTCATTGACACAAATTTGCGTGCCGCGTATATTGAAACTCCGTGATGCGCCTTCCTTAGGAGGCCATTACGGTTTTTTGTTTTTGGCGGCCATGTTCTCCATGACGGTTTGTCGGCGCCGGGCTTTCACCCCTGAGTTAATGAACTGATGAGCGTTGTGGCGATTATCCCGGCGCGATATGGTTCGACCCGTCTTCCGGGAAAGCCGTTGGCTGATATCGGCGGCAAGCCGATGATCCAGCACGTCTACGAAAGCACTTTGAAGGCGCCGGGGTTGGCGCGAGTTTTGGTTGCGACCGATGACCCGCGCATCGAGCAAGCGGTCAAGAGCTTCGGCGGCGAAGTGCTGATGACTTCGCGCCGGCACAAGAGCGGCACCGATCGCCTAGCTGAGGTTGCGCGTAAAATAAAAGCGGACTGGCTCGTAAATGTTCAAGGCGACTTGCCGTTTATTCATGGCGAAACGATTACTCGGGCAGTCGTTTCTATGCAGCGGAACCCCGCGGTCCCGATGGGCACCGTGTGCACGCCGATTTACGACGCCGCCGAGTGGCACAACCCCAATATCGTAAAAGTTCTCAGGGATTGTGCCGGCTTCGCTCTGTATTTCTCGCGCGCGCCGATTCCCTTTATAAGGCGGGATGCGCTGGACCCGGGTGGAAATAAAATCACCGCGCGCCCGCGTCGACAACTGTGGGGTTATCGGCATTTAGGCTTGTATGTTTACAGACGCGCGTTTCTTCTCAAATTTGCGCGCCTGCGGCCGACGGCTCTGGAACAGATTGAAGGCCTGGAACAACTGCGCGCGTTGGAAAACGGTTATCGGATCTATGTGGCGGAGGTTGATGAGCGTTCGATCGAAGTCGATACGCCGGCAGATTTAAGAAAAGCTGCGCGTTATTTAAACAGCCTGCGCGCAAACTGAAAGGGACGTCATGGCAGGTGTAAAAACCAAATTCATTTTCGTGACCGGAGGCGTCGTTTCTTCGCTCGGCAAGGGGCTTGCGGCGGCCTCCATCGGCGCCTTGTTGGAAAGCCGCGGCCTCAAAGTCACGCTCCTCAAAATGGATCCTTACATCAATGTCGATCCAGGCACGATGAGCCCGTACCAGCATGGCGAGGTTTTTGTCACCGACGATGGCGCGGAGACGGATTTGGATCTCGGACACTATGAGCGGTATGTCTCAACGCCCATGGGGCGCAAGAACAACTGTACGACGGGCCAGATCTACGAAACGGTGATTGCCAAGGAGCGCCGCGGCGATTATCTCGGCGGCACAGTCCAGGTCATTCCGCATATCACCGACGAGATCAAACGGCGCATACTGGCAGCTTCGGAGGGCTACGATATTGCCATCGGTGAAGTGGGTGGAACCGTTGGCGACATCGAGGGGTTGCCCTTTCTCGAGGCGGTCCGGCAAATCGCGTGGGATTGGGGTCGAGAAAATGTGCTGTATGTTCATCTTACCCTGGTGCCCTATATTACGGGCGGCGGCGAGCTGAAGACAAAACCGACGCAACATAGCGTCAAGGAACTTACTGGATTGGGTATCCAGCCCGATATTCTTTTGTGCCGCACGGATCGCTTTCTCGACAAAAAAATCAAAACCAAGATTGCTCATTTCTGTAACGTCGCTGAAAACGCGGTCATCACCGCCAAAGACGTTGAATGGATATATGAAGTACCGCTCGTGTTCCACGACGAGGGACTCGATGAACGAGTCGTCGAGAAGCTCAATATTTGGACCGGCGCGCCGCATCTGGAAAATTGGCAGCGCGTGGTTCAGGTGCTCAAGGACCCAAAGGATTCCGTGCGCATCGCGGTGGTCGGGAAGTACATGAGCCTCAAAGAGTCCTATAAGAGTTTGCTTGAGGCTCTGGTTCATGGCGGCATAGCCAACGACGTCCGCGTGGAGCTTGATTGCATTGAGGCGGAAAAAATCGAACAGGAAGGGTGTGATGCGTTGCTCAAGCACGCGGATGGCATCCTCATACCAGGCGGTTTTGGCGATCGCGGCAGCGAGGGCAAGATCACGGCCATCCGCTACGCCCGGGAAAACAGGATTCCATTCTTCGGTATCTGTCTCGGTATGCAAATGGCCGTTGTCGAGTTCGCGCGCAATGTCTGCGGACTGCAGGGCGCCAATTCGAGCGAGTTCGACTTGCAGACGCCGCACCCGGTAATCCACTTGATGGCCGAGCAGAAAGCGATCGATACCAAGGGCGGAACCATGCGCCTGGGAAGTTATCCCTGCGTGCTGCAGAACGAAACGCTGGCTGCGAAGCTCTATGGCCAAGAAAGGATCGACGAACGACATCGCCATCGTTACGAGTTCAATAACAATTATCGAGCCGAATTCGGCGCCAAGGGAATGGTGTTGAGCGGACTTTCACCCGACAGCAGTTTGGTCGAGATCATCGAGCTCAACGGCCATCCCTGGTTTCTCGGCTGCCAGTTTCATCCTGAATTTAAATCTCGCCCGATGTCGAGCCACGCGCTATTCCGAGGTTTCATTGAAGCGGCCTTGGTGAACCGCAAGGCGATTCCAGAAACGCCGAGAATGAAGATCGTTCGCACGTAGTGTTCGATAGCTCGATTGTTTCGATGACTACTCAAATCGTCAAAGTAGGGCCGTTACCAATCGGCGGAGGTTCGCCGCTTGTCGTTATTGCCGGTCCATGCGTGATCGAAAGCCGGGAGGCGGCACTGCGCCATGCGGGCGCGCTCAAAGAGAAAGCCGACCGTGCCGGGGTTCCGTATATTTTCAAATCGTCCTATGACAAAGCGAATCGATCTTCCGTGGATTCGTTTCGCGGTCCTGGTTTGGTCAAGGGTCTTGAAATTCTCGCTGAGGTGAAAGCGAAAATCGGCGTGCCGATCTTGACCGATGTCCATGAGATCAATCAAGTCGCGGCCGTGAAAGAGGTCGCCGACGTGCTGCAAATTCCGGCGTTTCTCTGCCGGCAGACGGACTTTGTGCTCGCGGTGGGCAATTCCGGCCGTGTGGTGAACGTGAAAAAGGGGCAGTTCCTCGCCCCTTGGGATATGCGCAATGTCCTCGACAAGATTCTTTCCACCGGCAATCGGCAAATTCTACTCACCGAACGCGGCGCGTCTTTCGGCTACAATAATCTGGTCTCCGATATGCGTTCCCTCGTGGTGATGCGCGAGCTCGGTTTTCCCGTCGTCTTCGACGCGACCCACAGTCTCCAGCTGCCAGGCGGTCTGGGCAACGCCTCGGCTGGTGAGCGTAAGTATATTCCTGCGCTGGCTCGTGCGGGAGTGGCCGCGGGAGTTGATGCGCTTTTCATGGAAGTCCACGAAGATCCCGATCAGGCGTTGAGCGACGGGCCGAATTCTCTCAAGTTGGAAGACTTCGAGGGTTTACTCACCGTCGTCAAACAGCTTGATGGTCTGGTGAAGGCGGCGGAAGGCGGCCAGCGGTGAACGCAGAGGCCGTTCTCAAACGCGCAGCGGACGTCTTGCGTATCGAGTCGGACGGAATTGTTTCCCTGATCGAGCGGCTCGACGAAAATTTTGTGCAGGCCGTGCAGTTGCTGCGCGACTGTCGTGGCAAAGTGGTGGTGACGGGCTTGGGAAAGTCCGGCCTGATCTGCCGCAAGATCGCGGCGACGCTTGCCAGCACCGGGACCCCGGCATTTTTTCTTCATTCCGGCGACGGCGTGCACGGCGACCTCGGCATGGTCATGAAGGGGGATGTGATTGTGGCGGTATCCAACAGCGGCGAGACCGACGAGATTCTCAAGCTGCTGCCTCATTTCAAACTCCACGAGCTCAAATTGATCGTTATGACCGGCAATCCGGAATCGTCGTTGGCCAAGGCCGGCGATGTTGTGCTCAACGTCGCGGTTAAAGAAGCCTGTCCGCTTGGATTGGCGCCGACTGCGAGCACGACGGCGGCATTGGCCATGGGCGATGCACTGGCAGTCGTGCTGCTCGAAGAACGAGGTTTTAAAGAAGAAGATTTTGCTGTCCGACACCCCGGCGGCATTCTGGGGCGGCGACTGATCCTCCGCGTCGAGGATTTGATGCATCGAGAAGCAGAACTTCCATTGGTGCGCCACGATGTTTCTGTCAAGGAAGCGCTGTTTGAAATAACTTCCAAACGCCTTGGAGTGACCGGCGTCATCGACTCGGCGAGCCAACTTATCGGCATCATCACCGACGGCGATTTGCGCCGTGGCTTGCAGGCTCACGGCGACGGCATTCTCAGCAAAAGAACCGACGAGGTCATGACCCAGGGTCCGCGAACCATTGCGAAGGATGTTCTCGCCGCTCAAGCGCTCGCCGTGATGGAAGAAAACCCCCTTCGTCCGATTACCAGCCTGTTCGTGCTCGACGCCGACCAAAAACCCGTCGGTATCATTCATCTGCACGACATTCTCAAAACAGGGATTTGATCGATCTGTGAAGCGTATTCCTTCGAGTCTTCGCAACAAGGCGCAGCACGTTTCATTGCTTCTTCTCGACGTCGACGGCGTGCTGACCGATGGGCGCATCATCGTGGACGACAGGGGTGTAGAAACAAAGCAGTTCCACGTGCGCGACGGTCAGGGCATTGCCTTACTATTGCGCGGTGGCATTGAAGTCGGTTTTATAACGGCGCGATCATCACGAAGCGTGCGCCATCGCGCCAAGGAACTCGGCGTGCGTCTGCTACGGGAGGGCGTGCGCGATAAACTCGCCGCCTATAACGCGATCAAGCGCAGCCGGTCTCTTCGCGATGAGCAAATCGCATATATGGGCGACGACATACTCGATCTACCGACCTTGCGCCAGGCGGGTCTGGGTTTTTCGGTTGCCGATGGGTGGGACGCGCTGCGCCTGGAGGCGGACTTCGTGACGACTGCCGAAGGCGGGCGGGGTGCCGTGCGCGAGATAGCTGAACTCCTGCTTATGGCTCAAGGCAAATGGGCTTCACTGATAGCTAAATTAGGGTCAACTTAGAATAACCTGCCGCCCTAAAGCAATATTCATGCCGATTCCTTTACAGGGTTCTCGAAGCGTGGTACTTTTGCATTTGAGTTGAGCGTTATGCGTAGAACGAGGCGATCCATTCTCTTGCTGGCAATCCTGATTTCATTGGGAGGCGTGGGTTACAAGGTCGCTGAGATCGTCCGCCGGGTGCAGAAGGACATCAAGACGAATCCCATGAAGGCGCTCGACTACCTTCCCGAATCGTCTCTGCAAATCAAAGACTTTCACCGCTCCAAAATCGAAAACGGTCGCAAAGTTTGGGAGCTTTTTGGCGACGAAGCAAATTACTACAAGGAGCAAAAAGAAGCGGTCATCAAGAAGCCGCGGTTTTATTACTACGACAAGAAAGGCGAAGTCGCCGAGACTAAGGGCGACGAAGCGCTTCTTTACTTAAACGAAAAAGAGCTCGAGAGAATGGAGCTTCGCGGTAGCGTCCAGGTCACTTTTCAAGGCTACGTGCTGACATCCGAGGAAGCCAATTATACGCCGGCGAAGGATCAGATCGTGTTGCCGAACCACACGATCGTGGTGGGCGAGGGGATCGCATTGGAGGGCGCTCGCATGGAAGCTGAGTTTGAAGGGAAAAAGATTCGTCTGATTCAGGCCGTGAAGACAAAGATTGAGCCTGATAAGTTGGCCAAGAAAAAAAATAAGGCTTCTTCAAGCCAGCCGATCGGGGGATAATGGCATGCGTCGGTTGAGTTTTTTCATTTTGCTTCTAGTGCTTTTAGGCCGCCCGGACGGTGCCGTCTGTGCGGCAGCAGCGGCGAAGGACGAAGGCAACAAAAGTGGCACGGGGTTCGAATTCAACAAAAAGGATCCGATTTATATCACCTCCGACTGGATGGAGGTCGATCAGAAAAAAAATACGATCGCCTACAAGGGACGCGTTGTTACGATTCAAAACGATATGACCATGCGCAGTGAGACCCTTACGGCCTACTATGATCCCGAGATGAAGCAGATGAAACAAATCGTCGCCGAGGGCAAGGTGAACGCCACTCAAGGCAATCGCGTGGCGACCGGTGACAAAGCGGTATTTGACGACAAGGCGAAGACCGTCACCCTTACCGGGAGTCCGGTGATGCGCCAAGGCAACAGTCAAGTGAGCGGCGCTAAAGTCGTGTACTATGTCGAGCAAGACAAAGCGACCGCCGAGGGCGACGGCAAAGTGCGGGTGCAGGCCACTATATTTCCGGAGGAACTGAAGGGCCGGGAGCAAGGGGACGCCAAGAAAGAATGAGCGTCCTCAAGGCGGTAACTGTCGCCAAATCGTACGGCGGGCGCTGTGTTGTTAATGGCATAAACATCGAAGTGAAAGGTGGCGAGGTTGTCGGATTATTAGGCCCGAATGGAGCGGGCAAGACCACGACATTTCATATGATGGTGGGTTTAGTTCGCCCCGACGATGGACGCGTGCTCATGAATGACGAAGACCTGACGAGCGCGCCGATGCATGAACGAGCCAGGGCCGGCATTAGCTACCTGCCCCAGGAATCCTCGGTCTTTCGGCGGTTGACGGTGGAAGAAAATTTAAGGGCCATTTTGCAGACCCTCGATTTAAATAACGCCGAGCAACACGAGCGCGCCGATGCGTTGATGAAAATGCTTGGAGTCGCGCATTTGGCCAGGAACAAGGCCATCACGCTCTCGGGCGGCGAGCGCAGACGCGTGGAGATTGCTCGGGCTCTCGTGCTATCGCCTTTTTTTCTGCTCCTGGACGAGCCGTTTACCGGTATCGACCCGATCGCCGTGGCAGAGATTCAAAAGATCGTGCGTCGACTGATTAGCAGCGGCATCGGCATTCTCATCACCGATCACAACGTTCGGGAAACCCTGGGAATCTGTGACCGGGCTTACATTATCAATGAAGGGGTGGTCCTCGAAGAGGGCAGCCCCGAGGTGATCAGCGCGAGCGCTCAAGCGCGCAAATTCTATTTGGGAGAAGGCTTTAA
This sequence comes from uncultured Pseudomonadota bacterium, assembly GCA_946478635.1. Next base: position 4,272 of record CAMLCX010000022.1, on the reverse strand, counting down.
GTTCTAGCCATGGCTCTTGAAATTAGACAAGTTCAAAAACTGGCTCAACAGCTGGTGATGACGCCGCAGTTGCAGCAAGCGATTAAATTGCTGCAACTCTCCCGCGTGGAATTGGAAGAAATGGTTCTCAAGGAATTGCAGGAGAATCCGGCGTTGGAAGAGGGGCAGGCCGAAGAGCCTGAGAGCGGGGAGCAGCCGCGCGCTGAATCGGCGGATACCATTCCGGGCGTGGAGGCCGCCGAAGCGGTGCTCAATCGCGAGCTCTCAACGGTGGACAAGATCGGCACGTTGGACTGGCAGGAATACCTCGACACGCACTCGAATTCCATTCACGGTTCACTGACGGCGGAGGCCACGTCGGAAGACGGCGACTCACCGCCGTCCTGGGAAAACAGCCTGACCAAAAAAACCACGTTGGAAGACCATCTCATCTGGCAGCTGCGGCTGTCAAAGATCACGGAACGCGAATCCACTATCGGGCAGTACATTATTCAGAACCTTGACGAAAATGGTTATCTCGCTCTCAGCCGTGATGAGATCTGCAATGCGACCGAAAGCAACGTTGACGAATTCGAAGCGGTGTTGAGACGGGTCCAATTTTTTGATCCCGTCGGCGTTGCGGCGCGGGATCTGCGCGAGTGTTTATTGATCCAGCTCGAAAACTTACGGCTGAGCGATAGCTTGGCCGCGAGAATTGTCGGCGAGTATCTCCATTTCCTCGAGTCGAAGCGATATGAGAAGTTGGCGAAGGATCTAAACGTCACGATTGACGAGATCGCCGAAGCGGCACACATGATTACTTCCCTGGAGCCCAAACCTTCGCGCGGTTACGAACAAGATGAGGTTCGCACGGTATTGCCGGATGTCTTCGTCGAAAAGGTCGGTGATGAATTTCTCATTTACTTAAATGATGACGGCGTGCCACGACTGCGGGTGAGTTCGCTCTACAGGCGGATGGCGGGCCAAGAAGGCGCCGAGGAGGAACAGGCGCGACAATATCTGCAAGAAAAAGTGCGTGCGGCGACCTGGCTGATCAAAAGCATCCAGCAGCGTCAGCAGACACTTTTCCGGGTAACCCAAAGCATCTTCAAATTTCAGCAAGAGTTTCTTGATCATGGGGTAAGCCACCTCAAGCCGATGGTGCTGCGCGATGTTGCCGAGGACATTCACATGCATGAGTCCACGGTCAGCCGCGCGACGGCGAATAAATACGTGCACACGCCTCAAGGGCTTTACGAGCTCAAGTTTTTTTTCCAGAGTGGTCTCAAGGGCGGCAATGGCGAGGACGTCGCTAGTGAAAGCGTCAAAGAAAAAATCCGCGGGATTATCGGTAACGAGGACCCGCGCAAACCCTACAGCGATCAGCATATTGCCGCCATGTTGTCGACCGATTCCATCGATATTGCTCGGCGTACGGTTGCAAAATACCGCGAGGCGATGGGCATTCTTCCTTCGTCAAAACGCCGCCAGCCTTTCCTGCGTCGATGAATGTGGCGGTGCATTCGCGTCATGATCGCTATGAACGTCTCGGTCATGATTTCCTCATCCCAAAAACCCTGAGCATGGCGCACCGAATGCATCGCGAACGTAATCTCGGCAATGCGCCGAGCATTTTGGCAGCGATCATGATAGGGAAAAATCGAAGTGGAAGCGGTAGGACGATTTACGGGAACAGCGCATTGCGTTGGTGCCCAGCGTCCATCAACAACTTTGTTCAAAGAAGGTTTGACTTTTGAAAATCACCGACTTCATCAACCTCCAGTCCGTTATCCCGGCGCTCCAGAGTCGCGACAAAAGCAGCGCCATTGAGGAAATGGCCGGCTGCCTCGCCGATTGTTACCGCCGACTCGATAGGCAGAAGGTGCTCGATGTGCTCCTTGATCGCGAACGCATCAGCACCACGGCGATCGGCGAGGGTGTGGCTATCCCGCATGGAAAACTGGCCGGAGTCGATCGGGTTCTAGGAGTCTTTGCACGCAGCCCTGCAGGAGTGGACTTCGCATCGCTAGACGGCGAACCGACGCATTTATTCTTTGCGTTGATCGCTCCGGAAAACGCCGCAGCGGACCACCTTAAGGCGTTGGCGCGAATCTCCCGCTTACTCAAAGATGACGTGTTCCGGCGCCGTTTGAATGAAGCACAAACTCAACAGGAGCTTTACGAGATTATCGCCGAAGAGGACGACAAATTTTGAGTTGCTATGGCGAACGGGCTAGATATCATCGTCATCACCGGCTTATCAGGCTCAGGGAAAAGCTTCGCCATTCGAGCACTTGAGGATAACGGTTTTTTCTGCGTCGACAACTTTCCCGCCCTGCTCATTCCCAAGTTCATCGATCTGTGTCAAGGCTATCAGGAAGAGATTCGCCGCATCGCGCTTGGCGTCGATCTGCGCGGGGGTCAGTTTCTACAGGCCCTGCCCGAGGTTCTTTCGGATTTGCGCGCCGCCGGCCACTATGTTCAGGTCCTATTCTTCGACGCTTCCGATGATGTCCTGCTGAGGCGGTTCAGCGAAACCCGACGTCCCCATCCGCAAGCGGGCCAGGAGTCGATCCAAATCGGCATTTCCCGCGAGCGAAAAGCTTTGGAGTCGATCCGCGAACTCGCCGACAAGGTGATCGACACCAGCCATTTCAACGTACACGAGTTGAAACGCGAAATGGAGCAGCAGTTCTGTCAGGCGCCGAGCGGGCGCCGCATGACGCTGTTTTTGACTTCATTCGGTTATAAATACGGTATTCCCCATGATGCCGACATCATTCTCGACGTGCGCTTCTTGCCCAATCCTTACTTCGTCGACGAGCTGCGGTCGAAGAGTGGACTGGACAACGAAGTGCGCGATTACGTGCTCGGCAATTTGGAGACGCAAAAATTTCTCGATCGTCTTTACGCGCTTTTGGAATTTGCTTTGCCGCTTTACGAACGCGAAGGCAAGAGCAGTCTCACCTTGGCTCTCGGATGCACCGGAGGCCGTCATCGCTCGGTTGTCTTGGTGGAGGAGTTACGAAAGCGTTTCAGCGACGAACATTTTCGCATCCACGTCAAACACCGCGACAGCGAGAAATGATCTCATGAACAAAGTCACTAAGAAGATTGAAATCAAGAACAAACTCGGGCTGCACGCTCGCGCGGCTGCTTTGTTAGTGCAGACCGCAAATAAGTTCTCTGCCCAAGTCATGCTTTCAAAGGACGGCCAAAGCACCGATGCCCGGAGCATCATGGGCGTCCTGACGCTCGCCGCAGCGCAGGGCAGCAAGGTGCTCGTCGAGGCAACCGGCGAGGACGCCGAGCGCGCGGTGAAGGCAATCGAAAAGCTCATCGACAACCGCTTCAACGAAAACGAGTAAGGTTGAATACCCTCCTCGTATTCGCTATAGAAGATTGATTAAAAATTTGATTTTTGGCCGCTGGAGGTCAGTCCATGGCTGGTAAAGATTTCCTGTTCACTTCCGAATCCGTTTCAGAGGGGCATCCCGATAAGCTGTGCGATCAGGTTTCGGACGCGATTTTAGATGCTCATTTGGCGGGCGATCCGAACAGCCGCGTCGCATGTGAAAGCCTCGCCAAAACCGGCATGGTCGTCGTTGCCGGGGAAATCACCAGCAATACAAAAGTGAGTTATGTCGATATTGTTCGGGAAGTCGTGCGCGATATCGGCTACACGGATTCCGCGATGGGCTTTGATGGCAATACCTGCGCGATCCTCACGGCCATCGAGCAGCAGTCCCCGGATATCTCCCAGGGCGTTACAGAAGGCGAAGGTTTGCATAAAGAGCAAGGGGCCGGCGATCAAGGCATGATGTTCGGATACGCCTGCGATGAAACCCCCGAACTGATGCCGTTCCCCATCCAGATGGCTCATAGTTTGGTTCATTATCTCGCCAAAGTTCGTAAAGGGGGAGAAGCGTATTTTCTCCGCCCTGACAGCAAGTCCCAGGTCACCGTGGAGTACCGCGACGGCAAGCCGGTCAAAGTTAAAAATGTTGTGATCTCCACGCAGCACAGTCCCGAAGTCGAATACAGCAAACTCCGGGAAACCATCATTGACGGGGTCATCAAGGCGGTTATTCCCGCCGACTATCTCGACAAAGACACGGTTTTTCATGTCAATCCCACCGGCCGCTTCGTCGTCGGCGGGCCGCAGGGCGACTGCGGCCTTACCGGTCGAAAGATCATCGTCGACACCTACGGCGGCATGGGACGCCACGGCGGCGGCGCGTTTTCGGGAAAGGATCCGTCGAAGGTCGATCGCAGCGCGGCGTACATGGCGCG